>JASFIH010000084.1:0-5401 GCA_050122775.1 Deltaproteobacteria bacterium | reverse complement strand
TCTCCGTCAAGTCGTTCCAAGAAACTCCCCGACCCCTCAAGTAGTTTGTGTCTTAACGCTTCGCCTCGCCAAGAAGGCTTCACAAAATGATCAAAATGGCTCGATCGGAGCCATGCATCCCCATCTGTAACGGAACGTATTAATGAGAACCAGTACATGCTCACAAAGACGCATGGAGGATATGGTCAGGATACGGCTGTGGCTGGTATGAAGGTGCGGGTGTTGACGCAGACGGTTATGCTTCTAGATTCTTACCAATGTACACGCGAAGGGGGCACTTACAATAGTCCTCAGAGCCAAAATGGAGTGAGAATGCGCATACGAAGGGGTTTGGTTCAAGACACTTCAGGAACGACTCCAAACCGGCATCTATTGCCTTGCAAAGGATCTGAAATCCAGACTTGTAGCAGATGAAGTCCTTGGCGCACTCCATCTGGCTTATGATTCTTTCTATTTCTTGTCTGTGTTCTTCTTTAATCGTCAGCATGGCTTGGTCATCCGCAAACGTCTCACCACGGCGTCGTTTGGGGGAAAGCTACCCAAAGCAACCATACGCAAACATAGCATAGGAGGCTGTTTTCACAAACGCAACACTCTTTTTTTACGGACAAAAAACGGATAAAAACTCAGTAGTCTCGGCGGGGTTTCACTTCCCGTGTGCTCATGCTGAAAGCGACTTGAGGGCCATATCTACGTCAGGTACGTGGAAAACGTAAATGGCTGTCTGCACGTCTGAGGGGCCTGACCCGTAAACGTAATTGATATTGATATTGGCATCGCCAAATCTCTTTGAAATCCTTGCGAGTGTGCCCGGTCGGTTTTCTAACCTCATAACAAGGACCTCGGCGGTATTTACCCAGTAGCCCGCCTGCTTTAAGGTTTCTCGTGCTTCTTCCGTTTTGTCCACAATGACCCGGATGAGCGAGTACTGGCTGGCTTCTTTGATGACCGACCCGTAGCTTGCAGCTGAAGCGGTTCTTCTGATAGATTTGCCGCGGGCCTCAAACATCTCCTGTATGTAATCAGCAGCGTTTTGGATAAACATGGCCAGGATGTTGACCTCTGATTTCCCCATCAGGTCTGCAAATCGACCCAACTCCCCGGGAACATTCTTCAGGAATACCGAAAGCTGCTTCTCTTTTTCCATCTGCTGGTTCATCCTTTCGCTTGGGCCATCTCAAAGGGTCCACTGCTTCGATCCATGGGCTACGGATTGAGGCCTTCGACCGGGTTACAGCTTGACGTGTTCCAACGAGACGGCGGTCTGAAGAATGGTTTGGGCAATTTTCTGGAACTGTTCTGTGATGTCCGACACGAAGAATCGACAGATCCCGTCTTTCCTCAGCCTGCTGTCAACACCGGGATTGTCATGAAGAAATTCCATGACCGAATCCGAGAGGGCCTCTGATGAGTCGATGATCTTGACACGTTTGCCGATCTTGGCCTGCATAATGTCTTTCAAGAGAGGATAGTGGGTGCAGCCCAAAATGAGGATGTCAATTTGCCTTACTTTTAAGGGGTGCAGGTACTTCTTAACAATTTTTCTGGTTTCACCCTTCTTTAGCCAGCCCTCCTCTACCAGCGGGACCAGCAACGGGCAGGGCTGCCCATAGACCTTCATTTCCGGACGCAAGGCCTTAATCTTGTCTTCGTAAACTCCGCTGTTTACGGTAGCCCTGGTTCCGATGACCCCGACGCGTATCCCCTTCGGGCTGGAAACTGCCATCTTGACGGCAGGTGATATGACTTCGAGGATAGGGACCTCAAACCGGTTCTGCAGGGTATCTGCGGCTATGCTAGAGGCCGTGTTACATGCCACGACCAGCATCTGCGCACCCTTCTGCAGGAGAAACTCTGCATCTTCAACAGCGTACTGGATGACAGTCTCAGGACTCTTGGTGCCGTAAGGGGTGCGCGCCGTGTCCCCAAAATACAGGATATCGTAGTCAGGAAAATGACGCCTAATGGCCCTGACTACCGTTAGACCGCCAATACCAGAATCAAATACGCCTATCAAGATGGCACTCCTTGATGGGCCTTGGTCATCATATCGTATTCTGCAAGAACGCTTCTAACGCATTCGACAAGGCCATCGAAGTTGCCATTGTCACGGACTCCCGGACACATTGACTTAATGATGGACCAGTTTGAGGTATCCACCAGGATACTCTCGATAAAGGGCCAAATTTTGCACATGCGCGGTTTGACTTCATGGATGGTGCATAACGCGTCCCAAAAGATGCAATAGCCTGATTCTGCAGTTTTGATCATGGGCCGTTTGCCCGACCAATCGCAGTACTCCGACAGGAAAAACCCTTGGTCTATGTTCAAGAACCGCGAGATACGCTCGATGTCATAATCACTGACAAAAGCCCCTCCGTATCCTTTGCAACAGTCTCCACATTTTTGGCATTCAAAGAAATCCGAAGGCTTTGGCATGTCAGAGACTTTCCCTCCTCTCCATGGCACGTCTTAGCGTAACCTCGTCGAGATACTTCAGGTCACCTCCCACTGGGACACCCGTGGCTATGCGGGTGACCCGTGGCGGATATTTCTTCAAGACTTCAGCCAGATATGATGCTGTTGCCTCTCCTTCCACGTTCGTATTGGTAGCAAGGGTAACCTCTTTGATGTCATCCTGAACGACCCGCTGAATGAGCTCCTTGATCTTCAAGTCATCCGGCCCGATGCCATTCATCGGAGAGAGCGCCCCGTGAAGTACATGATACACTCCCTTAAACGCCCCTGACCTCTCCAAGGCCACCAGGTCGTTGGGCTGTTCGACAACACAGACGGTAGCGTGGTCCCTGTTCCTGTTGAGACAGATTCTGCAAGGGTCTGTTTCACAGAGGCCGAAACATCTTGAGCAAAACCTGATCTTGTCTTTGACCTCAAGAATGCTTTCAGACAGGGCCTTGGCATCCTCATCTGACGAGCGAAGGATATGAAGGGCAAGGCGTGCTGCAGTTTTTTCACCGATGCCGGGGAGCTTTGATAGGTGCTTAATCAATCTCACAATGGGTCGGGGATAGAATTCCATAGTTAGGTGATTCCCGGGATCTTGAATCCGCCTGTGAGTTTTGTCATCTCTTCGGTTACCATCTCTTGGGCCTTCTTTAGCACATCATTGACTGCAGCCACGACAAGGTCCTGGAGCATTTGGACGTCGCCTGGGTCGACCACTTCAGGATCTATGGTGATGGACAACAGCTGCTGTTTGCCGTTCGCCACAGCCTTTACCATGCCACCTCCAACTGTCGTCTCCACCGTCCTATCAGCCAACTCCTCCTGAAGCTTGAAGATCTTGGACTGCAGTTGCTGTGCTTGCTTCAACATGTTACCCATGCCTTTTGCCATGTCCTACCTCCGTAGTTAGGAATCGTTATTGTCCGTATTCTTACCCCACTGGTTATTTCTGCTCCGCTTTACGACCACAGACGTCCAATTTTCCCTGAAGCCTCTGAGGGGACTAAAGGATCTTTACGTCCACCACCCTGCCTTTAAAGACCTCTAGGGCATCTGTTACAATGGGATGAGACAGGGCCTCCTTCTTTAAGCGCCTTTCCCTATCGCTTTCCTTCGACTGGCCCTTTCTTGGAGTTCCCTTTCCTGACTCGACGATTGTTATCTTCATCTTCCGTCCAAAGAACTGACTGCAGAGGTTCTTGAGCGCAGCTATGTTCTTTTTGTCTCGAAGCCTAGCCGTGTAAAATGAGTTCCCAGTCACTGTTATCTCCAGAGAGTCTTTGCTGAGCCCGGTCATGGTGGCTTTTTCGAGATTCGGGACAAGCGCTGGGTACTCCCTGTCAACAAGAGAAAGGAGTTGTTGCCAAGTTTCCAGCAGGTCTTGGTGCGACAAAGGCTCCGGTGCAGACTCGGGCACACGTTTGAAAGCCTGGCCTGCCTCTGATGCCGTTTGCTCCCGAACCACTCCCGGGACGCCGGCGTGATGATCGGTTTGCAGGTTTCCAGTGAGACGATCCAATTTCTTGACAATCTCATCAAAGGAGGCAACAGGCTTAAGCTGAGCGAGCTTGATAAGGAGCATTTCCACGGCTATCTTAGGCTGCGGAGAGAGCCTTATTCCTGCCTCTGCTTCAAACACGGCGGCGAACACCTGATGGAGAGACTCCAAGGAGACATCTTTCACTTGTTCTTGCATGACTGTCAGTTCGTGGGCCGGTACATCGACCAGAGAGTCAACGCTTTGCCCCATCTTGACTATGACGAGATGCCTGAAGTGCTCCACCAACTGCATTGTCAGACGCTTCAAGTCGTGGCCGTGGTTGTAAACCCCGTCAAGCAGGTCGAGGGCCCTTCCGACATTGGAAGCAAGCAAGGCTGTGGACAGATCGAAAATGACCTTGCGATCTACCGCGCCCAGAATATCGAGTACCTGCTCATCAGAGACCGCCCCTTCGGAATAGGCCATGACTTGGTCCAAGAGGCTCAGCGCATCGCGCATACTCCCACCTGCCTCCCTGGCCAGCAGACGAAGGCTGTCTCCGCTGATCTGAAAACCCGTCTCGTCACAGACAACCTGTAAGTGTTTCAGTATATCTTCAAGGCCTATGCGCCTGAAATCGTGCTTCTGACATCGCGATAATATCGTGATGGGAATTTTATGGGGTTCGGTTGTGGCAAACACAAACAAGACATGGGCTGGCGGTTCTTCCAGGGTCTTCAGCAGTGCGTTGAAGGCCTCGGCCGTCAGCATGTGAACCTCGTCGATAATATAGATCTTGTAATGGCTGTGGCCGGGCATGTATTTCACGTTTTCTCGTAGGTCCCGGATCTCGTTAATGCCTCTATTTGAGGCACCATCGATTTCAAAAACGTCGACAGCCATCCCGTCTGTGACTTCTTTGCAAGATGTGCATGCATTGCAGGGGGTAGGGGTCGGACCTTCCTCACAGTTCATGGCCTTGGCAAGAATTCGGGCCACCGAGGTTTTGCCAATCCCCCTAGGGCCTGCGAAGAGCAAAGCGTGGGCGACCCGGTCGCTCTGGATGGCATTCTTCAGGGTCTGGGTAATGTGACCCTGACCAATGACCTGCTCAAAGGTTTGCGGTCGGTATCTTCGTGCCAAGACAAGGTAAGACATAAGCGTTGACCAATCGTGCTTGTTAGGTCAGTCTATGTACCCACAGGGTGACGGCTTTAAACCGCCTGGCGGAGAGAGAGGGATTCGAACCCTCGGTACCGCTTTTGGCAGTACACACGATTTCCAGTCGTGCTCCTTCAGCCAGCTCGGACATCTCTCCAGGATTCTGCTAAACCACCAGATAACAGTTAGTTACTGTCTTTTTGAGGGATCGGGGCATTTCTTCTTACCCCGATGTCTCCGTCAAGTCGTTCCAAGAAGCTCCCCCGACTTCTCATCTATTTCACTCGAGCACCC
>JASFIH010000083.1:0-5405 GCA_050122775.1 Deltaproteobacteria bacterium | reverse complement strand
CCCTATCCGCTGCTGGATTCCACAACCTGTAATCCACCCCGTTTAGTATGCCATGCAACGAAGCCCGCCTCCCCCTTAGGACACCCTCCATCCCCATACCGTATTCAGAAGTCTGAATCTCCTGACTGTATTTCGGGCTGACTGTTGTGATGGCATCGGAGTACATAATACCTGCTTTTAACAGGCTAATGCTATCCCAGTATTCAATGCCTCCCATATGGAACACGCTGGCTGGCAGACCGCAGACGGGTAGTCTGGTGCGAGAAAAGATGCCCGGGTATCCAATGTTGTGGATCGTGAAGACAGAGGCCGTGTGCGAGAAGAAGGTGTCCGTCTTATAAAGCGTTTTCAGATAGGCAGGAACCAATCCTGTCTGCCAGTCGTGGCAGTGAACCACATCAAAGTCAAAGCCCACCGCCTTTGCAAAGAGCAAGGCAGCAAGATTGAAATATGTGAATCGCTCCAAATTGTCATAGTAGTCACCCTCTGGGGTGCCATACAGATTTGGCCGGTCGAACAGGTCTTCCCGTTCGAAGAAATACACGGGAACCCCATCCTCCGTTTCTCTTTCAAGGACACGCCCTGTAAGGGTGTGCTCGCCTACCGGCACTTCCAGACGTTGCAAGACTGTTTTGGCCTCAAAGCCCTGCTCTTTAACCATGCGGTAGTATGGAAGCCCCACCCTGACATCTGGACCCAGGCCACGCAATGCACTGGGAAGTGCGCCTGACACATCTGCAAGCCCACCCGTCTTTGCAAAAGGAACCACCTCTGGTGACAGAAAAAAAACTTTTAGCTTATCTTTCGGCATCCGTTTTCCAGCCCCTCACAAAACCCTCAAGCCCCAGGCGCAACCCGATACTAGGCATTGTCAGCCTCCACAGCCTCTAGCACCTTTGTATAGATATCCGGGAGGCTGTATACCACCAGATTCCAGCAGGGAATCATGGTACTTTCACGTGGCCCTTTGATCTGCTCCCATGCCGTCCAAAGGAAACCTCGAAAATAACGTGCTGTGAGTTCTTCTTGGTACCGGTCGTAGACCAGGTCATTGACACTGGCATCCTCGCTGTAACATCTTATGAAGTTGAGCGCATTCTGGTAGTAGGTATGCAACAGCATATCAACAAAGGCATCGTCCAGAGGCACGCCATGCGAACGGATATAGTTCAGGTAAAACTTGGCAATATCTACGACCATCCGGTGCAGGCCTTTTTCGCTTTGGTTTGGTGACAGATCCTGGTGCTTGTGTTCGTAATTGGGTATGAGATCGATCTGGGCGATCTTTCTCGGAATCACCCGGTGATACACCTCAGAGAGTGTCGCCACTTCGAGTCCCCAATCATAGGCAATGTTCAGCTCATGCGCCAGCTTGGTCGAAATGCCAAACTCCCCGGCGAGAGGATAGTTAAAGGTTCGGTGATACTCAAAGAAGCGCTCCAACTCGAAATGCCCTCGCTCTCGCATCAAATCCTTCAAGGCATCCACAAAAGGCGTCACAAAGAGTCTCGTCACTCTTCCCTTCATGGCACGTTCAGTGGGAGAGACGCGAATGTAGTATCCTTTGCAGAATTCAAAGTCGTTGTTTGGGTTGGCGATCGGTTCAAGAAGACGACCAAGCAGAATACGGTCATACGTCACAATGTCGCAGTCGTGCAAACCAATGACGTCTGTATCGTCTCGGGCAAAAAGATAACCCAGAGTCATCCACACAGACTGCCCTTTCCCCTGCACCCCGGTAGAAATCTCTCTGCTTCCGATTTCGCGAAAGATTTCCTGGACCCGTGGCCCTTCCACCCACACGACTTTCACATCCCGCTCCGGTGTCTGGAGTCTTCCAAAGTATTCCTTGGCCTCAAGAAACTGCGCCTCCTCAGGGGCTCCGCCCAACGCAACTGCCACGTTATGGATATACCGAACCTTCTGGATTTCATCCAAGATTCGATCCAAGACGTCTGGTGTCTTCATCTCTGCGTACAGAGATGGCAGCAAGAGGCTTATTCTCACGTGACGGGCATGCTCTTCCAGCCTTTCCTCAAGTCTTTTTAGGTAGGCCTCGCGATCAAAAGTTTCATACAGGCAGTGGAGGGTGGTGATGATTCCTTCCTGATGAAAATCACTCATGAAAATTCCTCCTTGTTCAACTTGCCCCGGTTCTTCTCCGTCATGCCACAGAGTGTGGCCCTCCCAAATCAACCGCATATCTAACAAGCGAGATCATACCACAGCATATCATTTTCCTCTTGTCAATCCAGGCTTGAAATAATCCAAGTTTTTTCGACCAGTTCCAATAATATCGAGACCATTTTCATTGCTCTCCGAACCCTCACAAGAATGAGCAACTCAGGCTTTTCACTATATTTTTGACTGTGTATTTGTTAAGTGGTGATTGAGATGTGTCTTAAGGAGGTGTGACATGGCCGTTCACGAACTTGCCGGCAAACTGGCTCCACGCTCATTGCTTGTCAACATCCCGCGACTTGTCAGTTGTTACTATACCCGCGAGCCAGACGTTTCAACACCGGAACAACAGGTTGCGTTCGGCACTTCTGGCCACAGGGGCTCATCGTTTAAGAAGAGCTTCAACGAAGGGCATATTGCAGCCATTGCCCAGGCCGTCTCAGAATACAGGGCTTCCCAAGATATTGCGGGCCCTCTTTTTATGGGCATGGACACCCACGCTCTTTCCGAACCGGCCCTGGCAACGGCCTTAGAGGTGTTTGCAGCCAATCGTATTACTGTGATGATCCAAAGGGGTTTTGGTTACACACCCACACCAGTCATTTCCCATGCCGTTTTGACTCACAACCGGGGCAAGACCAGGGGACTTGCAGATGGGGTAGTCATTACCCCCTCGCACAATCCGCCAGAAGACGGGGGGTTCAAGTACAACCCTCCACATGGTGGAGCGGCTGACACCACGACAACCGGAATCATCCAGGACAGGGCCAACCAGATTCTCGGGACCGGGAACAAAGAGGTGCGTCGTGTTCCGTTCGAAAAAGCAGTATCGGCAGACACCACGCGTGAATACGACTACGTGACGCCATTCGTGGCTGATCTAGAGAATGTCATCGACATGGAGGTCATAGCCAAGGCCGGACTCAAATTGGGCGTGGACCCCTTGGGAGGCTCCGCCATTGCCTTCTGGGAACCTATTGCAGAACGGTTTGACCTGAACATTGAAGTGGTCAACCAGACTGTAGATCCGACCTTTTCTTTCATGACCGTGGACAAGGACGGCAAGATTCGCATGGACTGCTCTTCACCGTACGCCATGGCAAGCCTCATCAATCTGAAAGACAAGTTTGATATCGCTTTCGGCAACGACACAGATACCGACCGCCATGGGATTGTGACAAAGAGTTCCGGCCTCCTTAACCCAAATCACTATCTCACAGCCGCCGTGTGGTATCTTTTTCAGAATAGGCCAAACTGGAAACCACGCGTTGCTGTCGCCAAAACCCTGGTCTCAAGCTCCATGCTTGATCGTGTTGCAGCATATTTGAATCGGGAGCTTGTGGAAATGCCTGCAGGGTTTAAGTGGTTTGTGGATGGTCTCCTTGATGGTTCCTATGGTTTTGCAGGCGAAGAAAGCGCGGGGGCAACGTTTTTGCGCAAGGATGGGACAGTCTGGACCACGGATAAAGATGGGATCATTATGGACCTGCTTGCTGCTGAAATGACTGCCAGAACAAACCGCGACCCGGGCGAGCTATACACAGAAGTGGAGGAGAAGATAGGCAAGCCCGCCTATGACCGGATCGATGCGCCCGCCACACCCGATCAAAAAGCAGTACTCAAGAGACTGTCCGCCGACATGGTCACAGCCAAGGAATTGGCCGGAGAGACAATCACGTCCAAACTGACCGTAGCTCCGGGCAACAAATCACCCATCGGCGGTCTCAAGGTCATTGCCGAAAATGGCTGGTTTGCAGCCAGACCATCGGGAACAGAGGACATATACAAGATTTACGCAGAAAGTTTCCGAGGGAAGGAACACTTGGCGCAAATTCAAGAAGAAGCGCAAGCCATTGTAGCCAAAGCCTTCAAAGCGGCAGGGGTGTAATTATGCGCCTGGTTCTGTCAAACGATCCAATAGTACGTTGACGATTTCATTCCATCCTTTGCTACCTGGATATCTTGCACGCTGAAGGTTTGCCAAGCTAACCTCTTCGTATTGTCCGTTAGTTTTTGGTATCAGACACGGTATATCGACATGCTCCAGCAAGGGAATGTCATTTTGACTGTCACCAAGGCCTATTGCTGCAATGTTTTCATTCCAGTTCTTCCTGAATATGTCTGTTGCTATTTGAACAGCTTTTCCCTTGTCCTGGTCAACGCCTATCAAATGATAGAATCTCCCACCTCTGGTAATCTTCATCCCTTCTGTAGCAGCTAATGCCTCCAGCTCGCCTATTCTTCTATCCCCTCGCTCCAGAAGAAAAGGCTCTGTAAAATCCCTTTGTTTGGCAAACCGTGCCTTCTCTGTAGGAAGAGCTGTCAATTTCGCGATGTCCTCAACCGTCATGTCTCCGAAACCCGTTATGCCGAATTCTTTTCTAGCGCGCTTGAAGAACCGTCTTATCTCAGTATAGGGCTTTCCCAGTCCGATGACACAATAGCCTTCCTTTTCAATGGAGTCTCCCATTTCCAAGCCGCCATAGCCCGAGGGAAAGAAGATACCGCCTCCATTTTCGACGATGAAGGGCTCCCTTGAATCGAGTTCGTCTTGAAGAATCTCAACTTCCCGTTTTGTCTTACTCGTCACAATAATGAGCGGTATGTTCAGCGTCTTTATGCGCTTCAGGGCAGGCTTGGCATCTTCATAAGCGTAGTCACTATGATTCAGAAGTGTTCCATCAAGGTCGGTGAATATCAGTATTTTCACGGAATTCCCAAAAGGAGCGGCGCATCTACTTCTTTGGCACGGAAAGGATATTGTTCTGGGTTCCAAAACAGTTGCTACACACCTGATCGTTTCCCGGGTCGTTTTGCCATTGTCCATCCACCAATAGTTTGTACTCATACTTGCCAGGAAACAGCATCACGGTCCTGGTCCACACTCCCTTCTTGTCTTTCTTCATGGGGTGAACCTTGGCATTCCAGTTGTTGAAGTCCCCTATGAGGATAACTTCTTTTGCACGGGGAGCCTTCAATGCAAGGGTCAACCGACGCCTTCCGTTCTCCTGCTTGGATTTGGCCTTTGGCATTCGAGCCCCCTTTCAGGTCTGGGCAGTCAATCCACTGCGAATCCCCCTGATCGCTTCCAGATACCGTTGTCTTGCTAGAAAGGGCGGAAGAGTTATTACCACGGATTCTTAGAAGCCATTTGAAAACCCCATCTAACGTCCGATGGCTGCGTTGAGGACCTCTTTAAAATGCTCACATACTCCCGTGTATGC
>JASFIH010000082.1:0-5411 GCA_050122775.1 Deltaproteobacteria bacterium | reverse complement strand
TGTAACCGCCATGCCCCATAATAGGGCTCAAGACATAATCCGCCTGGTCAATGAATTCCCGCGTCAGCCCCCATGCGGTTCCGAATACCAGTAGGTATGGGTTTCCGCCTTTAATCATTCTCGCCAATGCAGCATAATCGATATTTCGCGGGTGGGGGTTGGCATCCGTCACAACAGTCCTTGGTTCGCCCCCACCTTCATACGCGATTTCTTCCCGCACATCCGTCAGGGACCACGCCACCCTAATCAGGCTTAACGCCTCGCAACGGTCTGGGTTGTAGTTGGCACCTGGCCCATCAGTCCAGTGAGACACGATCCTTTCAACGAGCCTTCGCTGGTCTTCCAGGGGTGTAACCACATAGAAGGCCTCTGCACCATAAGTCCTTGCCGCCCTTGATATATCGTGCAAATCAAGATTGCTGACCGCAGATGCGATCACCCCCCCATGCTTGTCATACACCGGATGGTGTATCAGGGCCAGGTAAAGGTTACCAGAGGCTGTCAAGATGCTGTCGAGCGTTTACCAATGATCGTTTCAATATCTTGCTGGAGCTTCTTCATGAAATCCATATCGCTTTGTGTGAGCGGACTGTCGAACAGCAGTTCAGGCCTGCTTAAGACAGTGCGAACGAGTGAGGCCTGTCGCCGCCACCGCCTAACTGCGCTATGATTACCAGAAAGAAGAACTTCCGGTACATCGGCTCCTTCAAAGGACCGGGGCCGGGTGTACTGTGGGTGCTCCAACAGTCCAGTCGAGAAAGAATCCTCGCGCGCGGACTCCTCTCCCCCGAGTGTACCCTGAACCAGCCGGGCCACTGCGTCGATGATGACCATAGCAGCGATTTCACCGCCTGTTAACACATAATCCCCGATGGATAATTCATCATCCACAAGGTTGTCGCGAATGCGCTCGTCCACTCCCTCATACCGGCCGCAGACGAGGATGAGCCCGCTGAATGCGGCAAGTTCTTCAGCCACTTTCTGGTTGAAGCATCGCCCCTGAGGTGTCAGAAACACTGTATGAGCTCCCGGCTGCTTCTCTCTGGCGTGTCGAATCGCCTCTGCAACGGGCTCTGGCTTCATTACCATCCCGGCACCACCGCCATACGGGCGGTCGTCCACGGTGCGATGCCGGTCAGTGGCAAAGGCCCTGATATCCACAGGCTCAACCGATATGAGCTGGCCCTCAATCGCCCTTTTCAAGACGCCCCCTGCCAAGAAGGCCGAAAACATCTCGGGAAATATGGTAAGAACCGTGAACTTCATTCGCCTTGTTGTGTGCCTTCAGTCACTCCTCTAGGCCTTCGGGAAGATCGACTTGCATGATCCCTTGCTTGAGATCAATGTTTGTAACCACGGAAACAATCCCTGGAATCAAAGTCTCTCTATCTCCATCCTGCACGACGTACACATCGTTGCTTCCCGTAGGCAAAATGGTTGACACCCGGCCGAGATAACGATGGTCTACCGTGTATACCTTAAGCCCGATGATCTGGTGCCAGTAGTAGTTGCCTTCATTAAGTTCGGGTAGCTTGGTCTTGTCAATGCATAGCTCATAGCCTACCCACTCTTTTGCAGCTTCAACGCTACCTATGCCCTCTAAGGTCAGGAGGATGCCACGTTTGTGCGGACGGGCAGACCCTACTTTGAATACTGCGGTCTGCTCACCTTTTCGTGTCAAAGTCAGCTGCTTACCGGGTGAAAATGCATCCGCAGATTGAGCGTAGGAATTTACCTTGAGGTAGCCCTTGATCCCATGGGTTCCAACCACTTTACCAATGGGAATGAGGGTATCCTCCTGCATGGCAGGCTATTCGATGATCTCTAATACGGACCGCTTTTTGATCTTAGCAGAGGCAGCACTCAAAATGGTCCTTATAGATCGGGCTGTACGGCCTTGTTTGCCGATGATCTTCCCAAGGTCTTCCTTGGCCACCTTCAGTTCGATCACCGACGTTTGTTCCCCTTCCACTTCGGAAACCTCTACCTGCTCCGGATAATCGACCAGCGCCTGGGCTATGTACTTGATTAAGTCCTTCATCCACCCACCTCCCGAGACTCTTAGAAGAGAAAACCGCTAATCCGAATAAAGGCAAGCCACTGTGCAAAGCCCGTCCTAAGCAATCTCTGCTCTTGAAAAAAATCCCTCTTTTCTAAGTATACTTTTGACAGTCGCCGTTGGGACGGCCCCCTTGTCCATCCACACCTTAAGGCGATCCTGCTTCAAGGTCACTACAGCCGGTTCCTTCAAGGGATCATAGGTCCCAACCATTTCAAGAAATTTGCCATCCCGAGGCGCATCAGTCGAAGCCACCACGATACGATAGTACGGTTTCTTCTTGGCACCATACCGGGCCAACCTGATCTTGACAGACATCCGATTCCACTTCCTCCTTAAAACGGCAAACCTCGTCGCCCAAAAGTGCGAAGGCCGCCTTTGTTCAACTTCTTTATCATCTTCTGGACCTGAACGTAATTTTTCAACAGCTGGTTCACCTCCTGGACCGAGGTCCCGCTTCCTTTGGCAATCCGTTTGCGCCTGCTTGCATTTATGATTCCATGGTTGCGACGCTCCACCTTGGTCATGGAGTCAATGATGGCAGAAATGCGAACCAGTTCGTGATCATCGACCTTAAGCTGTTTAAGCTGTTTCAGCTTGCCCATCCCCGGGATCATCGCCAGCAGATCCTCCAGGGAACCCATCTTTCTAATCTGTGTCATCTGATCACGAAAGTCATCCAAGGTAAACTCGCTTCTCCGCAGTTTCTTTTCCAGTTCCTGAGCTTTTTTTTCGTCAATGCTCATCTGTGCCTTCTCAATAAGAGAAAGCATATCACCCATGCCCAGGATTCTTGACGCCATCCGGTCAGGGTGAAAAGGCTCTAAAGCATCCAGCTTCTCACCCACACCGATAAACTTGATAGGTTTCGAGGTGATCGTTTTTATGGATATAGCAGCCCCACCACGGGCATCTCCCTCCATCTTCGTAAGAATGACACCTCCCACTTCAAGGGCCTCATTAAAGGCCCTGGCCATATTCACTGCATCCTGTCCGGTCATAGCATCAGCCACAAGCAGGATATCAGACGGATGCACGGCCTCTTTTATTCGCCGCAGCTCCGCCATCAACGCCTCGTCAATGTGCAGGCGGCCTGCCGTATCGATGAGAAGCGTATCAAAACCGGCCTGCCGAGCCGTTTGGAGGGCACTTTGGCAAATATCCACGGGGTCCATGTCTGTGGTGGATGAAAAGACCTCTGCACCCACTTGACTTCCAATCTTCTTCAGCTGGTCGATAGCTGCCGGGCGATATGGATCAGCAGGGACGAGGTAGGGTCTCCGGTGTAAGCCTTTCAGAAACCTGGCCAGCTTGCCAGCCGTTGTGGTCTTCCCAGAACCCTGCAGACCAACGAGCATAATGACAGCGGGCTGCGTACCAGTGAGGCGTAACCCTTCGTGCTTACTCCCCATGAGGTGGGTAAGTTCTTCATTCACAATCTTGACAACCTGTTGACCAGGTGTCAGGCTATCCAAGACCTCCTCGCCAATGGCACGTTCCCTGATAGCGCCAATGAGGTCTTTAACCACCTTGTAGTGGACGTCGGCTTCAAGAAGGGCCAGGCGGACCTCTTTTAGCCCGGCCTCAATGTTCTTCTCTGTCAACCTGCCGTGGCCTTTGAGTTTCTTGAAGGCAGCATTTAATCTGTCAGTGAGGCTCTCAAACATGGGAAACACCTATTATGCGAAAACTATTATAATTATTATCATACACAGTCTATGTCAAGGAAATAGTTTGGATCCCAATGTCACGCGGCAAGTATTGTGAATCACCGTTGGAAATCGTAATGATTGCCCATGTCGCTTCAACAAGACATCAAGAACTTCACTGAAGAACACCTTGTCCACTGGCTCGAGCAATACGATGTTGCCCCTTATCGGGCCGGTCAGATTCTGAGATGGATTTACCAACGGGGGGCCTATTCTTTTTCGGAGATGACAGACCTTTCCAGGGAGCTCAGGAGCCTTCTGTCCGAGAAGCTCAGCATATCCCGGTTCGAGCAAGTACGGGTTCAGACTTCAGAAGATGGTTCCAGGAAATACCTCTTCCGCTTGAAAGACGGCCAACACATCGAAAGCGTATTAATCCCCGAACCAGGGCATTGGACGCTATGTATATCGTCTCAAGTGGGCTGTGCAATGGCATGCAGGTTCTGCCTAACTGGTCGCGGCAGGTTGGTACGGCATCTGGAGCCTTCGGAAGTCATCAACCAAATCTGTGCGATACGAGACGATTTGTCAGAACCTCGCGCCCTGACGAATATCGTCTTCATGGGAATGGGAGAACCTCTGGCAAACTATAGCAATGTGGTCCAGGCCATTCGAACCATTACTGGAAACAACGGACTTCAGTTCTCCAGTCGGCGGGTCACCGTCTCAACGGCGGGGCTGGCACCCAGAATAGACGATCTGGGGCGTGATGTGAGGATCAACCTGGCCATTTCTCTCAACGCAGCGGACAATGACACGCGAAATCAGTTGATGCCGATCAACCGGACCTATCCTATCGAAGCCCTCCTATCTGCTTGCCGCAGATTTCCCCTCCCTTCACGCCGCACGATCATGTTTGAGTATGTCTTGATTGCCGGGGTGAACGACGCAACCGCGGATGCCGAGCGTTTAGCCAAGCTCTTGAGACCCTTGCGAGCCAAAATCAATTTGATACCCTTCAATCCATACGAAGGGGCTGAATTCCGCACACCTGATGAAGACAGCATCGTGGCTTTTCAAGAGGTTCTGCTGAGTCGTCACTACACTGCTGTTGTCCGTCGTAGCAAAGGTAGCGATATCGGTGCCGCCTGTGGACAACTCAGCACAAAGACGTGATACCCCTGCAAATTATCTGCGAGGTCGGGGCATTTCTTTTCACTCCAATATCTCCAACCTTTGTCTTTGCACTGACTTAGCATTGGGGTTCGTTTTACAGTGTAAATTCCCATCCCTCCCTGGCAGCGAAGGAGTTCGGGAAGTCCTTGCGAGCGCGCTTTACGATATCATCGATGATGTCGTCCGACAGCGAGGCATCAAAGTGGAAAAGGTGCAGTGCCCCAACATTGGCCGCCTGGGCAACCTTGACTCCTGCCTCGTATGTACTGTGCCCCCAGCCAGCGCGGTCCTTGTATTGCTCCGGGGTATAGGCCGCATCATAGATAAGGACGTCGCTGCGATCTGCCAATTCCAGCAGAATCGGATCGGGGGCCGAATAGTGTTCGGTATCTGTAGCGTAGACGACCGATTTGCCCTGGGCGGAGATTCGATAGCCAAATACGCCTGCTGGATGGTTTAGCCTACGATTTCTTATCCTTATGCCTTTGATGTCCAAAGACTGGCCCTCTGCTAATTCCGTAAACGTC
>JASFIH010000081.1:0-5450 GCA_050122775.1 Deltaproteobacteria bacterium | reverse complement strand
CGTCGTGAGCAGAAAGAGAAAGAGCAGCATAGTATGCCTCGGAATGGCTCTCACAAAAGGAAACCAGTGCTGCATCGACCCTACGAAGATGACGATGCTTAGGATGGCTCCGACGGTAAACTTGACCTTTAACTCGGCAACCTCTCTCTTTCGGGCTGCTTCGATCGGGTCTTCAAGGGCTGGCTCCGACACGCCGAGAAACTCGTAACCAGAATCGATCACAACACGCTTCAGCGCCTCTGTTCCCGCCCAGTTGCGGTTGTGTGTGATTGCGGCTTTTCCCGTGGCCAGGTTAACAGCAGCGTCCGTGACCCCGTCAACGGACTTCAAGGCCGACTCCACCCGACGAACACATGCGGCGCATGTCATCCCGCCCACTGAAATGGTTGTCTTCTGAAGGGCATCTCCTGTTTCCATCTCTGTTCCAACGACTTCATAGCCCAAGTCTTAGACCCTGTCCGCAATCACTTTAGGGACAATGACATCAGGGTCATATGTTACAGTGGCCTTCTCAGTAGCAAGATTGACACTGGCCTGGTCAACCCCGTCGAGGTCGGTCAGTCCTTGCTCTACCCGGCGCACGCACGCTGCACAGGTCATGCCGCTTATGTTAAGTGTGACTATACTAGAAGCCATGTCACAACCTCAGATGGTGTTCGATGGCAAGGCGAGGGCCGATGAAGAAGCGCAGCATACACCGGGAGTATGTGAGCATTTTCAACAGGTTCGCAACGTAGCCACCGAGCGTTAGACGGGGTTTTGAAAAGGCTTCTAGACAACCTCGTACCCCGCCTTCTTGATCTGCTCCTTCACAACGCTCATATCTGCAGGCTGGTCCTCTTCAAAGCTTGCCTCACCTTTTGCAAGGTCCACTTGAACGTCCTTTATTCCCTTGATTTGGTTCAACGCCTTCGTGACTGCCGTGACACAGTGGTTGCAAGACATTCCCTTGATCTTGATCGTCGCCATATCTTCTCCTTTCCTGTTGGCCTCCCAACAAACCCCACCTGAGGCAGTAGAAGCCATGTCAGGCCGTATTGGAACTCTCTCTTACGAAAAGAATACAGATGATGATGGGCGAAGTAAATGGGGCAAATACTGTATTTTGCAATGAAAAAGACCGTACCCCGTATTCAAATGGTCGGGTCATTCAGCCCAGGGCCACTCAACGGGCTACGAAGGTAAATGGAGGGCGCTTGTTATCTTTGGAGGTCTGATGCAAAAGTACACCCATCAGTTACTGTGGGGTTATCCAGGCCTTACTTCAACAGATCGTTGATTCTCTGATCCAGAATGGCCTCGGGTTGGGTCCCAACAATCTTTTCAACAATTGAGCCGTCTTTGACAAGTAACAGGAGGGGTAAGGCGCGGATATTGAGTCCCTCAACCCCCTCTTCGCCAGCCCAATATACCGGAAATGTGGCGCGTGCTTTTTCCAAAACCGGTTGAATGGCTTCAGGTCCGTTCAAGTCAAGGCTTATACCAATCATTTTTAAGCCCCGGCTTTCGTACTTTTTATAGAGCTTGACCAACGTCGGCAGTTCCTTGCGACAGGGAAGACACCATGCGGCCATGGCCACGATCACCGTCCCCTGGCTATTCTTAATCAGTTTTTCTATGCCTGCTGAATCTATGCTTTCCACGACACTCTTTGATTCAGAACGGGCGGCCTCCTCGACAGGAACAACAGACACCAGGCAGGCCACAAGGAGGATAAGAAGATATCTTGGTTTCGTTTTCATCATGATAGATTCATATTCTCAAGGGTGTGACGGTGACCGGTCATGAATGTATACTCACATGTGTTCTGATATAGATCAAAGCTTGCTGCTCCTTACCACGATGACAAACTGGGCCGCGCGGATAAGCCCACGCGCTGAGACAGCAGGCCTAGTTTCCATTGATTGTTTCAGAGTCGTGAATGGGTACTAGCTCACTTTTTCCGGCGGTCTCCTCTCGGGAACAGAGTCGTGGGGAATTTTATCCTCGTTCCACTCCTTTGAGACATAGAGGTTGCAATAGCAACTGCCGTACTCCTCGACGTCTGGTGTTCTATACACGCATGGACAAATGATATCCTTATCTCTTTCCGGGTTTCCGGATGCGAGCCTGCAAGGACAACACATGTATCCGTAACGCTCCTTGTTCACAAGCAGGGCTTCAAGGAGGTCGGACACCCGTTCTTTGTCCTTGTTGAAATAGTAACCTTTCGGTTCCTGAACTTTTTTCAACATGGCATGCAATTCTTCCACTGCTTTCATAAGCCAAGAGCCTCCTTGATCTCATTTTCCCGATATCCCACGATGACCTTATCGCCAATGATGATTGTAGGAAATGAACACTCAGGATTCCATCGCCTCACATCATCAAGAATAGCCATCCTTTCCTCTCCGTCAAGCAGGTCCACGTCAGTAAACTCGTATTTCACCTGACAGCTGTCCAAAAATTTCTTGGTGGCCTTGCAATGGCTGCAGGTGCTCAGGGTGTACATCCGAACGGGTTCTTGCATCCTTTATCTCCTTTCATGTCTCGCTGGTGTTGAAGCATCACACGTCAACTTCCATTTCAAGTCTTGCATAATCGGAACTTCGGCGCAATAATATTCCCGACGAGAAAAGCGGGGCACAGGCGCATATGAAGCTATCCATTGTGATACCTACGCTCAATGAGGCAGCAATTCTTTCCCAGGCACTAAAACGCCTCGAAGTGCAACATCATGAGATTATCGTGGTAGACGGTGGTAGCAAGGATGGTACTGTTGATATAGCCCGTCAATATACGCCTCTCGTTCTGATTTCACCACAGGGCCGAGGGTTGCAGCAAGATAAAGGGGCACGTCAAGCAAGAGGCGATGTAATCGTGTTTCTCCATGCCGACACGCAACTCCCCATAGGGTATCTCCGTCTCATTGGCCGCGCGTTGGCTAACCCAAGCGTTGTATTTGGAGCATTTCGTCTAAGCATTTGGCCCAAAGAGCCTGCCTTAGAGCTTGTCTCCCTTATGGCCAACCTTAGGTCCCGGTTTTTAAGAATGCCATATGGAGACCAGGCTCTCTTCGTTCGAAGGGACACCTATATTGAGGTTGGCGGATTTCGAGATTGGCCGGTTATGGAAGATGTGGACCTGGTTCGCAGGCTGAATCGGGTGGGGGATTTCAGACTGGTTGAGATCCCCGTGCGCTCCTCGGCGCGACGATGGAAAAGGGAAAACCTGGTTTACACGACCCTCAGAAACTGGTCTCTTATTTGCCGATATTTTATGGGAGCTTCTCCGCATGCCTTGGCGCGTCATTATCCACACGCGCGATAGAAATGTGAGAAAACAATGATGGCGGAAGCTGTAGAGGCCATTTTAAGACCTCAGGTCGGCTTCGATGGCAAAGGGAGGGGCGGCACGCACTTCCGCTGTAGCGGGATGAGCATTTTGAAGAGGTTCTCAAGGATTTTCTGATAGGAGCATGACCTTGATATCCACAAGGGTCATCCACAAGGGTCTAATGCCGTGGCGAACTCTGTGCATACTTGTGTTTGTATCTCCTTTTGCCTCAGTCCTTGCCGGGGAAATCCTGATTGACGACTACAGGAACGGTCTAAGTCCAAAATGGGAAGAGAAGTCTTTCAAAGGAAAAACCCACTACGTTGTGACGACAGAGGATGATGAGCTGTGCGTCAAGGCCACCAGCAGCGCATCCGCTTCAGGCCTGTATTACAAGATACAGTATGATCCCAAAGCCTATCCTTTTCTAACATGGCGCTGGAAGGTCGATCATGTCCTTTCCAAGGGAAATGCCTTGCACAAAGAAGGCGATGACTATGCGGCGCGTGTCTATGTTGTTTTCCCCTCCCTGGCATTCTGGAGGACAAAGGCGCTCAACTACATCTGGGCTAATAAGCTCCCTAAAGGGGAGGCTGTTCCCAATCCCTTTACCGCAAATGCCATAATGATCGCGGTAGAAAGTGGTCCGGAGCGAACCGGGCATTGGGTGCAGGAAACAAGAAATGTGTTTGAGGATTACCAACGGTATTTCGGCAAAGAACCCCCAAAGGCAGGAGCAATCGCTATCATGACCGACACGGACAACACCGGTGAAACCACCACCGCCTGGTTTGGGCCGATTCGTCTCCTGTCTAAAGGCCATTTAGAACCCTCAGAGCGCCTTTGATGGCAATGCGAGGGCCGGGACGCAGTCCCACTTTGGCGGGATCAGCATTTTCCGACAACCCCATAACCAAGCAGCAGGAGGGAAGATCACTATGACAGCACTGGTGCAGTCACCTGCATGGAGGGCCTTACAGACCCACTGTGAGAAAATGCGAGGGATACACATGCAAACGTTGTTTGAGAAAGATCCGCAGCGATTTGAGAAGTTCTCCATGACGGTGAAGGATATCTTGCTTGATTACTCTAAGAACCGCATTACGGAAGAAACCATGTCACTGCTTATGGCGTTGGCGGCACAGGCTGATATCAAGGGGTGGATCGAGAAAATGTTTGCGGGTGAAAAGATCAATGTGACCGAAAACAGGGCGGTTTTGCACGTTGCACTGCGAAATCGTTCTAACAGGCCCATATATGCGGATGGCGCGGATGTGATGCCCGAGGTGAACGCCGTCCTGGAACGTATGGCAAAATTCTGTGGGGCGGTGCATGAAGGAAGATGGGAGGGCTATACTGGGAAGACGATTTCGGACATTGTTAATATCGGCATTGGTGGATCAGACCTTGGTCCGGCGATGGCTGCGGAAGCCCTTAAGCCATATGGAAAACCCGGCTTTAGACCCCATTTTGTTTCCAACGTCGATGGTACCCATCTGGTTGAGACACTCAAAGGACTGGACCCCGCAAGTACCCTCTTCGTTATTGCTTCAAAGACGTTCACGACGCAGGAGACACTAACGAACGCCCGTAGCGCTCGAGACTGGTTCCTCCAGACATCTGGTGATGAAGCTGCCATTGCAAAGCATTTTGTCGCTGTCTCCACCAACGCCAAAGAGGTGCGTCAATTCGGTATTGATACTAAGAATATGTTTGAATTCTGGGATTGGGTCGGGGGACGATACTCGCTCTGGAGCGCTATTGGTCTCTCTCTCGCGCTGTTCATCGGCATGGAGAATTTCGTGTCTTTGCTTGCCGGGGCTCATGATATGGATGAACATTTTCGCACTGCCCCCTTCAACAGAAATATGCCGGTCATCCTGGCACTTCTCGGAATCTGGTACAACAATTTCTTTGGCGCTGAAACCCATGCCATCCTGCCATATGACCAGTACCTGCATCGCTTCCCTGCCTATTTCCAACAGGGCGATATGGAGAGCAACGGCAAACGGGCAAATCGGGAAGGCGAACCGGTTGATTACACAACTGGTCCCATAGTGTGGGGTGAGCCGGGCACCAACGGCCAGCACGCATTTTATCAGCTCATCCATCAAGGGACGAAGTTGGTGCCGGCA
>JASFIH010000080.1:0-5455 GCA_050122775.1 Deltaproteobacteria bacterium | reverse complement strand
AGGGGGCACGATCCTCGGACCGACACAGTCCGGCCAAATTGCATCGGTGGGTTACGAGATGTACTTCGAACTCATGGAACGCACCATGCGCGAGCTGAGAGGGGAACCCGCTGAATCTCAGGTTGAACCAGAGATCAAGATGAACCGCTCGGCCTACATCCCCGAGACCTATATGTCTGGCATTGACCAGAGACTAGTGTCATACAAACGCTTGGCCAGGATGAAGGAACTATCCGAGGTTGATGAATTTCATGGAGAACTCAAGGATCGCTTTGGGCCTCTCCCTGAACCAGCAAATGTTCTGATAGACAAGATCATGCTGAAAGTAATGTGCAAGAAACTGGGCATCCACCGCTTGGATCTGGGCGATCAACGGCTTGTGCTGGCCTTTTCCAAGGACTCCCATGTAGATCCGGAGAAGATAACCGGTTTGATCCAAAGAGACCCAAGGCGATTCCGCCTTTCTCCAGATGGCATATTAGAGGTGTCTCTGCCATCAGCTTCACCTGGAGAGTCAATGAACGCGACCAAAAAGGTATTGCAACATCTGGGGTGACATGTTAGCCGGTTGCGAACCGGCTTCATGTGCGTCCGCCCCCTTGACGAATCTGATTTCTTACATGTTTCCGCATTGGACTTTCTAAACCTTGTAAACAGGGCGGCTTTTTTCGGAAGATGATTTGTTATGTAGTATTTAGGTTGACGATTCGGATATGAGGGATTGTAGCAGATTAACGATTGGAATAGTCCTGCTATGCTTAGTGTTAGGATGCTCGAACAGGACGGAGACCTCGGTCAAAAATGACATCGTAATCCAGGTGGATGATCGTGTGGTCACCTTGGCTGAATTCAATGAGTATTTTGATTTGATCAGTATGGGTTTTGACAGTGAGGACGCGGTAAACAAGGAGGCCATTCGTGAGGCTCGACTGGAGTTGCTCCTACAACTTCTTGAGGAGACGATCATTCTGAGGCGGGCAGACGAACTGGATCTAGATATTTCCCCCCGGGCATTGGATGATGCAGTAAAAGATTTCCAAAAGGACTATCCTGAAGGAGGTTTTGAAGAACTCCTCCTCAAGCAGGCTGTTTCCCTAGAGGTGTGGAAAGAGAGGTTAAGAAAACAGCTGTTGGTGGAACAGGTCATGCGACAGGAGCTTCTGAAGGACACCTCGGTGACCCCACAAGAAATCAAGGAGTATTTTGACAAACACCGGAACGAATGGCACCATGGGGAAGCGATAAGAACCAGGCATATTTTGCTATCTACCCAAGAGGAGGCGGATAGCATCCTGGAAAGGCTCAAGAAAGGCGAAGACTTTGCCAGCCTTGCCCGTGTCCATTCAGCAGCACCTGAAGCTATACACGGTGGGGACATGGGATTTGTCGGCCGGGGTCAACTCCCGCGGGATTTCGAAACAGCCCTTTTTGACCTTGAACCTGGGAGCATAAGTCCCGTGATCAAGACGCCTTATGGATTTCACATCTTTCAAGTGATCGAAAAGAGACAGACGAGCGTTCCCAGCATTGAGGAATCGATTGACCGAGTCAGAGCGGGAATCCAAGAGGAGAGAATGGAGGCTGCCTATGGGCCGTGGCTGGCAAACCTCCGTTCACGGTATCATATCGTATTAAACAAGGAGATCATTGAATGAAGAGAAGAGCGATATGCCTACGCTATTGCAACATCTTGATTGTCATTGGCTGCTTGACCTTGAGCGCTGCAGCAGGACACGCCGAACTGGTAGATCGCATTGTGGCCATAGTGAATGATGAGTGTATTGCCCTGTCAGAGTTGAATGAGGCACTTGATCCGTTCGTTCAGCAAATTCGCGAGGCCGGTCATCCGCCCGAGGTGGAGCGTGAGATGATTTTCAGAATTCGCGAGGACCTTCTGGACAAGATGATCGACCAGAAGTTGACCAGCCAGGAGAGCGAAAGGTTAAACATTGCGGTTGATGACAGGGAGGTGGATCAACAGATAGAGCGGATCAAGAGCGAACATTTTCTGACAGATGAAGAGCTGAGACAATCCCTTGCAGGTGAGGGCTATGCGTTAGAAGAATATCGCAAGAGGATCAGGGAACAGTTACTCCAGATGAAGCTAATCAATATTGAGGTGAAGTCAAAAGTTGCCATCACAGAAAAGGATATCGAAGACTATTACGAAGAGCACAAGAAAGAGTTTCAGGTGGGACAAAAATATCACCTGCGCACCATACTCATAAAGGTGACCTCTTCGGCCAGTGCTGATCAAAGCCGAGCAGCACTTGAGAAGGTCGAGTCGATTGAGCAGGCATTGAAGGCGGGTGTCAACTTCGAGGAGCTGGCCAGACAGTATTCAGAAGACAGCACTGCTGCCACGGGAGGAGACCTTGGCCTGTTCACGTTAGACGAGCTTTCCCCCGAGTTTCGAGACACGGTTCGCTCACTGGGGGAAGGTCAAGTCAGCGCGGCGTTGCGAACTCCCAACGGGTATCAGTTTCTGAAGCTTGAGGATATCAAAGGGGCGCCTGGAAGAACCTTGAAAGAGGCAAGGATAGAGATTCATGAAAGGCTTTATCGGGAGTTCGTGGAAGAAAAATACAGAGCCTGGTTGAAGGCGCTGAGAGATCGATCATATGTGAAAATCATTCTCTGAGCCGTTGTGGTAACATCCGAATCAAATGCGAACGGATGAAGCAGGGCATTTCTTGCGGGGAGCTTCAATGGCCAACGAACAGCGGTACAAGAACAGCCCGTATTCCGGAAGGGAGTCATGACAACAGTCACGATCGATGCCATAGGAGAATACGACGGCCAAAGCGTTACCGTTCATGGGTGGCTCACCCACAAACGCTCCAGTGGCCGTATACGTTTTCTGGTACTTAGGGACGGGACAGGCACCATTCAGGCTACCTGCATTCAGGGTGAGACGGATGATCGCGCTTTGGACCTGTATCAGGAACTGACCCAGGAATCTTCGCTTGCTGTCACAGGAAAGGTCCGGCGAGAAAAGCGAGCGCCGGGGGGCTATGAGATCCAGGTATCGAGCATCGATGTGGTTCAGGTCGCCGAGACGTATCCTATTTCACCAAAGGAACACGGGGTAGGGTTCTTGATGGATCACCGCCACCTTTGGCTTCGGTCGTCACGGCAGCATGCGATTTTGCGCATTCGCCATACCGTGATTAATGCGTCACGCAAGTTCTTCGATGATCAGGGGTTCATACTCCTGGACGCACCCATCCTTACGCCTTCGTCCTGCGAGGGTACGACCACACTTTTTGAAGTTGAATATTTTGGAAACCGGAAGGCCTTCTTGTCTCAGAGCGGACAGCTCTATATGGAGGCAGGGGCTGCGGCCTTTGGCAAGGTCTACTGCTGTGGACCCACGTTTCGCGCCGAGAAGTCAAAGACCCGTCGCCACCTTACTGAATTCTGGATGATAGAGCCAGAGGTTGCATTTGCCGATCTTGAGACTGTCATGAAGTTGGCTGAAGGATTGGTTGTGGCTGTCATAACGGAGATCCTTGAAACCCGGGCGCCGGAGCTTCACCAGTTGGGGCGCGATCTCACACAACTTGAAAAGGTGCGATCTCCGTTTCCTGTCATCAGCTACGATGAGGCTGTGCAGATCGTCCATGATGCAGGAGAATCCATGTCATGGGGGGAGGATTTTGGGGGCAGCCACGAGACGGTTATTTCAAATCATTTTGACAGGCCTGTGTTGATTCACCGGTATCCGGCAGAAACCAAGGCCTTTTACATGAAGAACGACCCCCTTCGCCCAGAAGTTGCTCTGTGCGTAGACATGCTTGCGCCCGAAGGCTATGGGGAGATCATCGGGGGAGGTCAGCGCGAGGACGATCCAAGTGTTTTGCAGGATAAGATCAAGAAGGCACAACTTCCGGCTGAAGATTTTGCCTGGTACTTGGACGTGAGACGTTATGGAAGCGTCCCACACGCTGGTTTTGGTCTGGGCATTGAGCGAACCGTGGCATGGATCTGCGGCCTGGAGCATGTCAGGGAGTCCATTCCCTTTCCGAGACTGCTTGACAGGCTATACCCATGAAAAGAATCTATCTCAAAGATGGGTCGGTATCACTGTGATGGTTTTTCGGGTCGGCTTTTTTGAAATACCTTGACCGCCTGCAGAAGGCAGGTTTAAGGTGCTGTGTCATTCAGTGATTGCAGGCCTGGTGGAGTATTTGAAGAAGTAGGGCTTCTCAGAAAGATGTCTGTTGACCGTACAAGACTGCTGCTGGACACCATCAAAAGACTCCTCAGGCGGGGAGCGTCCACGCATCTTCACAAGATCGTCAACAAAACCCACGCTGCGGATCTCGCCGTTGTGTTCCGTTTTCTCACCCTTCGAGAGCAAGAAGCCGTCTTCAACTTTATGGACAATGTAGAGCAGGAGGCCATGCTCTTCAGTGAGCTGGAAGAGGAAATGCTCCTCAAGCTTATCGAAGATATGCCGGCAGGAAAAATTGCCGGGATCATGGAGCAGATGCCCAAAGATGATGTGGCCGACCTGCTTGGTAAACTCTCTGACGAACGTGCCAAGGCCCTTCTTGATCTCATGACAAAGGAAGGGTCTGAAGAGGTAGAAGGGCTTCTCAGGTACGACGAACAGACCGCTGGTGGCATCATGCTGCCAGACTTCATTACCCTGAACGAAGAGACCACGGCAAGGGAAGCCATTGAGGCTCTCCAGCGAGACTACGTGGACATTGAGATGCCGTTTTACCTATATGTTGTCGATGATCACGGCCACCTCGTCGGCGTTATCTCCCTCAGGCAACTTGTTGTGGTGCCGCCTCACACCAAACTCAAGGCGATCATGGCTACGGATGTCGTAAGTGTTCAGACAGACACCGATCAGGAAGAAGTGGCGAGAATCGTGGCTCGTTACAACATCCTTGCCGTGCCAGTGGTGGATGAGAACAACAACCCGGTCGGCATTATTACAGTGGACGACGTCGTCGATATCATCCGTGAGGAAGCGACCGAGGACTTCCTGAAGATGGCAGGGGCTGGTGGGGACATCATAGAATCTCAGTCTATTCTGAGGAGTACCCGCACCCGACTTCCCTGGCTTCTGGCCAGCTGGATTGGCGGTATTATTGCTTTTCTGATTATCGGCTTTTTTGAAAGCAGCTTGAACAAGCTTGTCTATCTTGCGGCCTTCATCCCCATTATCATGGGCATGGGTGGTAATATTGGAACCCAGTCTTCAACGATTGTGGTACGCGGCCTAGCCACCGGGCGACTTAACATAAAACAGATATGGGAGGTCGTATTCAAGGAGTTGGCCATTGGTTCTTTTCTCGGTTTCTTCTACGGCTTTCTTCTTGGATTTGTTGCGCACTTCCGCTATGAGATGTGGCTGCTCGGCGTCACCGTGGGGCTGGCCGTTATCAGTTCCATGACTGTTGCTGCCACGGTTGGCTCGTTGGTGCCTATGGTCTTC
>JASFIH010000079.1:0-5476 GCA_050122775.1 Deltaproteobacteria bacterium | reverse complement strand
ACCATCAATCCCGAGAATCCACAGGGCCGCCTGATTAACAGAGTGGTGGAAGCACTTAAAGACGGGGCAATCATCGCCTACCCGACGGATACCTTTTACGGCATAGGCTGTGACATCATGAACAAGAAAGCAATTAGTAAGGTTTATCGGATCAAACGGCGAAGCAAGAAGAAACCATTTAGTTTCATCTGCGCCGACCTCAAGAACATCAGTCAGTACGCCAAGGTGTCCAACTATGCATACAAGACCATGAAAAGGCTCCTTCCTGGTCCCTACACGTTTGTATTAGAGGGGTCTAAGCTTGTTCCAAAGATCGTGTTGACAGAGCAGAAGACGGCAGGTATCCGCGTGCCGAATCACCCTATTTGCCTGGCTTTGGTGAGACAACTCGGGCGCCCCATCATATCTACGAGTGCGAGTGTGTCAGATAGTGAAACGCTTTCTGCATCTGAAATCTTTGAGACCCTTGGAGCCCAAATCGATATTGTCATAGACGGCGGACCTGTTCAGGGACGGCCCTCAAGCGTGGTTTCTCTTATTGGAGATGTGCCTGAGGTTATTCGGAAGGGGCTGGGCGACGTTTCAATCTTTGCATAGACAACCCTCCCTACATCCACGGATTGGCGGGGTTGTCCGGCCGGGTTTTATCTATTGGAGCCCTTGCGATTGATGTGTTTGGTGAGGCTTTCTGCCGGTCTGAAGTAAACCGCCCAGCGCTTGGGAATATATACAGAGGTCTTAGCCTTTGGGTTTCTTCCCCTTCCGGCGCTCCGCTCCTTTATCTTGAAGCGGCACAGTCCTCGCAATTCCACGGTCTCCCCTTGCACAAGGGCCTCTGCCATGCTTTCGAACAAGGCATCTACAACACGCGACATGTCCTGTTTGCTAATGCCGGAGAATGCTTCTGCCAAATGGTTTGTCAACTCCTGTTTAACCATTGTCTACGCAAACACCGGGCACATAAAGATATCCAGAATAGAGCGCAGCACCCGTAATCCTGTCGAGGGCTCGTGCCAGATTTGAACCCAAGATGAACTCAAGAAGAGAAAACCGTTTCTTCTCAGCATAAACAACGGATGGCTCCCCTTCGATACCCCCCAGCTCGGCCGCAATCAAAATGGCATCCTCCAGGTTTCCAAGACTGTCAAGCAGGCCGAGCTTCTGGGCCTGCTCCCCTGACAATATTCGGCCGTCAGCAATGGCTCGAACTGAGTCCTTAGACATCTTTCTTCCTTCAGCCACTGCCGCCACGAACTGTTGATGGACATTGTCAACAAAGTCCTGCAACAGGGCCTTTTCTTCAGGTGTCATCTTCCGCAAAGGGGAGCCCACATCTTTATATTCACCGCTTTTCAAGACAACCGCGGAAAGCCCAATTTTCCTGAAAAGCTCCTCCACGTTGGCAAATTCCATCAAGACGCCAATACTGCCGGTCAGTGTGCCAGGGTTCGCCACAAGGTGATCGGCTGCCGCGGCTACGTAGTATCCCCCTGATGCAGCTATCGCACCCATTGAAGCCACCACCTTCTTTGTGCCGGTGGTCTTCTTCACTTCAGCGTGGATCTCTTGGGAAGGTCCGACCCCACCCCCGGGCGAGTCGATTCTCAGGACGATGGCCTTAATATCGTCATTCTTACGGAATCGCTTAAGCTGCGAAACCACTTCCTTGGGATCTGCAATGACCCCCTTGATCTCTATAACCCCAACCTTGTCACCAAATTCAAAGCCAGCATCTTTCTTGCCGAGAACAATAAGGGCGGTCACACTGATGATCACGACCGCCCCAATCACGCATAGAACCAAAAGCGAAAACAAGATGGGATGTCTTCTGGCAAACATCGTACCTATCGGGTCTCTTTACGTCTCTTTGTTCGTTTCGCCCTCACTCACCTCGGGTTCCGGAGCCTCCTGTGTATCGGTTTCAGCCGTCTCGTCGGTTTCATCAGGACGGATGTCCCGGGTTTCGTCCGCTGGCAATGCTTCTTCAGGCTCGCCTTGTCCGGTCCCTTCTGAGCTTTGCTCTGTCTCGGCTTCCTCAGCCTCACCGCCCGTTGTTTGAGGGGCTTCCTCGCTGGGTTCTTGGTCTTCTGCTTGTTCTTTGAGGTTATTCTTCAACAGCTCCCCAAGGCTTGACTGGGAACCGGTATAATTGCTCAAGTAATTGACGACCAGATCATGTTCCTCATCTCTTTCAAGCTGTTTGATCGAAAGGCCAATCCGTCTGTCCTTGGGGTTGATGTTGATAACTTTGGCTGTAATAATTTCCCCGACTTGAAATCGGCCAACAGGTGTTTTTACCTTTTCTGCACTCACCTCCGAAACATGCGCAAGCCCCTCAATCCCCTCCTCCAGTTCAACAAAAAGACCGAAGTCCGTGACGTTTGTTATGGTGCCTGTAATCCTGTCTCCCACCTGATATCGTTCGGGAATCGTCTCCCAGGGGTCCTTCTGGAGCTGTTTGACTCCGAGGGAAAATCGCTCGTTTTGCTTGTCGATGTTGAGCACGATAGCCTGAACCACGTCACCCTTTTTGTAGAGTTCGGACGGGTGCTTGATGCGCTTGGTCCATGAAAGGTCAGAGATGTGCACCAGACCATCAATGCCCTCGTCAATGCCAATAAAAAGTCCAAAATCCGTAATGTTCTTAATCTTTCCCTCGATGGTCGTGCCCACAGGATATTTGTCGCTGACCACATCCCACGGATTTGGCACCACCTGCTTCATGCCGAGGGATATTCTCCTGTTCTCTGCTGAAATATTCAAGACAACAGCTTCAACGGTTTCGCCAACCGATACCACTTTGGAAGGGTGACGTATCTTTTTCGTCCAAGACATCTCTGACACGTGAATGAGGCCTTCTATGCCCTTTTCCAGCTCAATGAACGCTCCATAGTCCGTGAAGCTGACAACTTTGCCCCGAACGTGGGAACCTATGGGATACTTCTCCTCAGCCGTGGTCCAGGGATCTGGCACCAGTTGCTTCAACCCGAGTGAAACCCGCTCCCGTTCCAAGTCAAGGTTTAGGACCTTCACATCGACCTTGTCCCCCACTGAAAACATTTCAGAGGGATGGCCGATACGCCCCCACGACATGTCCGTGATGTGAAGTAGACCATCGATACCGCCCAAATCGATAAAGGCCCCGTATTCGGTGATATTCTTCACCACGCCGGACATGACCTTTCCTTCATGGATGATGGCAAGGGTTTCAGCCCGCTTTGCTTCTCGCTCCTTTTCGAGGATGACGCGTCTGGACAAAACGATATTGCTTCGTTTCCGATTGTATTTTAAGACTTTGAACGAAAAGGTCCGACCCACCAGTTGGTCCAAATCGCGCACAGGTCGAAGGCCAACCTGAGAGCCGGGCAAAAAAGCGGGGACCCCAATATCAACCGAGAGCCCCCCTTTCACACGGCTGGTTATGACACCCTCAACCACACTCTCCTCTTCGTACGCCTTTCTGATATCTTCCCAAACCTTGATCTTCGAGGCCTTCTCCTTAGAAAGCAAAACAATTCCATCGTCGTCGTCCCAACGCTCCACCATCACATCGATGGTATCGCCGACTGCGCCATCGATTGTCCCATCAGGTCGGGTGAGTTCGGCAATTGGTACCTGTCCTTCGGACTTATAACCAATGTCGACCAGTACGAATTCCTTGTCGACTTGAATAATCCGCCCCCGGACGACTTGACCTTCCTCAACGCGCTTGAAACTCTCTTCATACATCTCCATGAGATTGTCTTTGCCACCCGTACCCGCATCTCCAGCTGGCTCAGACGCCGCCGCCGCATCTCGGGCGACCCCATCAGGTTTTTCTTCTTCTATCCGAGATGCTTCGTCCTCTTGCGGAACTTCGTGCCCTTTTGTCTCGTCTTCCTGCTCTGGCTTGCTGCCTGCGACGTCTTCCTGCTCTTCCCCAGATTCGGTTACACGTTGTTCGTTTTCTTCCATCAAAAACCTGCCCCCTTTTCCTCCAAGTTGACCACCACCTGGGCTATTTACCGATAAAATTTTTCTGTTATCAATTTTCTCTAGAAAAGACAACCTTTTATTTTGTTTGCTCCTAATATGCTGGAGCATAGCCTCAACGACTTGCTCAACGTCCAAGCATGTTGAATCAATCCTGATTGCATCATCGGCAGACTTCAGGGGGGCCAACGCCCGATTAGAGTCGTCTCGGTCCCTTTTCTCCATCGCCTTCTGAACCTCTGTTAGGCTTGTGGCTTCACCCCTTTCAGCAAGCTCTCTATACCGTCTCAGGGCACGCTCACCAGGTTCAGCATCCAGGAAAAACTTGACCGAAGCTTCCGGGAAAACAACAGTTCCCATGTCACGCCCCTCAAAAACGACGCCGCCTTCACGTCCCATATCTCTCTGCACGTGCAGCAAGGCCTCCCTGACCACAGGCCTTGCTGACACCGCAGATGCTAACATCGTCACTTCTGGGGTTCGTATGCGCTCTGTAATGTCCTCACCGTTGGCATACAACCTCGGCCCATCAGCACCCCGTTCAAATCGGAGCACAAGGTGTCTGCAAATCTCGGCTAGCCTACGGTCATCATCGACCGAACATCCTTCAGAGAGGGCAACCACGGCCACGGCTCGGTACAGCGCTCCGGTCTCAACGTAGGTGTAGCCAAGCCGTTCGGCCAACCTCTTACTCACCGTACTCTTGCCAGCCCCGGAGGGTCCATCAATCGTTACCACAAACCCCTTCATTAGAACTTGACCTGGCTTCCATCCGCTATGCAGGGTTAGCCCGGATCACCACCGAGCAAGAAGATAAGCCGGGGCCTTGTTCGTAGCCGGCAGACGCTGCGCATGGAAAGATGTTGATAGCAGAAAACGATAGGCAACGAACAATCCATGACCCGCACCTCCAGTCACTACGAGAGGGCTTTCTCCAGGGCTTCCACAAGGCGCTGATTGTCTTCGGGAAGCCCCACGGTGATCCGCATGTAGTTTGGATAGCCGTACGCCGTCATAGGCCGGACGATCACCCCACTGCGAAGCATCTTCTCGATCACCTCCTTCGCAGGCCGGCCCAAATCCACAAGAAAAAAATTCGTCTGGGTAGGAAAGCACCGAAGCCCCAGCTGATCTAATTCCTGATATAGAAAAGCGAGTCCTTTGTGAACGGTCCTGATGGTTTTGTCGAGAAAAGCATCATCATCCAGCGCAGCCAAGGCCCCAACCTGTCCCAGAAGATTCGCGTTAAAGGGTTGCCGAACCCGGTGCATCAGATTTGCCAGGGTCTCTTTCATCACGCCGTAGCCGATCCGAAGCCCTGCTAATCCGTAAGTCTTCGAGAAGGTACGCAGGGTCACGACAGTCTTATCAGCCTTCAAGTAGTCAAGACCAATCGGGCAAGTCGTGTCTCGCACGAATTCGATATAGGCTTCATCCATCACCACCATCACATCCATGGGAACGCGTTCCAGAAATGCCTCAAGGTCATCCCTTGACACGATGG
>JASFIH010000078.1:0-5585 GCA_050122775.1 Deltaproteobacteria bacterium | reverse complement strand
GTGCCGATAGTCCGGTCAATGCGGTACGGATCACGGATGACTCCCTTTTTCACTACGTTATGATCAACGCGAACAAGTACGACCTTTCCTTCTAGGCTTGCATCCTGGATTACCGGAAGCTGGTTCTTGTCCATTCTCTTCTTCATATTGCTCCTTCTGTCTGTCGTGTGTCATACAACCCCCGAACACCACCTGTGGCAAATAGCGCATGGGGTTTGGTTAAGATGCCTTAACTGGCGACCTTCTTTCCCTGTCTGCGGCCGAAGATGAGGTAAACAATCCCTCCGAGGCACGGGACGAAAACCACAAAGGCACCCCACAGCGCCTTCTTCCTTATGGAGTCAAACTCTCGATAGGCCACGTCCACGATCGCCCAGAACGTGGGAACCATAGGTAGAAAGAATAGTACAAGAGCCAAACCGTGACTCATCTCATTCTCCGACCAGCCTTACATTCATCTTGAGCGACTCTTTCCTAAACGTTCGGCCACTTCAAGGATCGTCTCAACATAGTATTGACTCTGGTTATAGGACAGGAGGACGTCAGACGCCTTTTGACGCGCCAGAGAAGGACGCCACCCGTGTCGGTTCAGGTAATAGGCGATACTCTCAATGGCATCTTCATGGTCAAAAAGGTTGATCTTGCCATCCTGGTTGCCGTCTTTGGCATACTCCAATACACTGGAGGGTATGAACTGAGCAATCCCCAATGCGCCAGCAAAAGATCCCCTTATGGAAAATGGCTCTAGTCCTTGGGTGGTCACGTATTGCAGATAGGCCTTGAGTTCGCGGTACGCCCACGCAGACCTACGAGAGGCCCATATCTCAAATTCCTTTTGAGATCCAGTGGCCCTCTCTTTGAGATTCTCCCGCCAAATTGTCTCACGTGGCTCTCGATCACTGAGGGCCGCCAGGGTGGAGAGGGTATTGATAACCAGGCGGCTGCCAATCAGCTTACCCAGCCGGGTCTCTACCAGGATAATGGCACAGACGATCTCCGGCTCCACACCATAGTCTGCCTGTGCCTTTTCCAGCGTCTCTCGATGGGCGCTCAGATAGTCAAGCGTCTGGTCAATGGAGGATTGGGTCAGAAACTGATCATAGTTAAGGGCCGCCTCGCGGTGCAGAAAGTATGTGGAAACGCCTTGCTCGTCAAAGGCCATTTCTGGCCTAGCGTAAAGTGATTGAATAAGAGATCTGTCAAAGCCATCAAGGATTAGGCGCGTCTTTAGGGCGGCAAAGAGGTCCAGGCTGGATGCAGATCTCCCGTAGGCAGGACCCGTGTGACCAAATAGGAAGACAAAGCCGAAAAGCGCTTTTACGAAGAACCGTAAGACAACTGTCCAAGTACTACGTGGGAATGACAAAGTAGAATTCGTTTCCTAGCTCATGTGCGTTATGACCAACAACCCCGCCATGGACTTCAACCACATTCCTTACAAAATGAAGGCCATGTCCCTTGCCCTGCACCGCATCGCCTTCTGTCACGCGGAAGCCTTCCTCGAAAATGAGAGATGAATCCTTGCGCCCTATAGGCGGTCCCGAAGAAAAAATGTGGAATCGCACTCCACGGTGCCCACGTCCGAAAAAATCTTCCAAAACCGACATCTTACACTCAACCCTCTTACTCTTTTTTCCTGAAGCATCTACCACGGGTTTCGTGTATTTTGCGGCATTTGAAAACAGGTTGGCAATGACCTGGGCCATGAGTCCCTTATCAACCCTGACTATCCGGTCCTCAGTCACATCTTGGGCCTGGATAACGGGATCAACGATAATTCCTCGTTGGGCCATCTCACCTTTGTATCGTTCCAGCTGTGGGCGCACGATATCTCGACAGAAGAGGCAGCGGGTCTTTCTGAGAATGTATTCACCAAACAAGAAGTGATCCGGACGAAACAGGCTCTCCAGAAAAAGGCTGGTGTGCTTGTAATGTTCTTCGATCTTCTGCTGGTCCTTAAAGAAGGACCTGTTGAATACGATCATCCGTTCCAGGGTTTCGCTCACCTCAGCATACAGACTCTGGTCATGAGATTTCAGTTTCTCGAGAAGGGTGTCCAACTCCCCCTCCATGTCTTTGGTGACATTCAAATATTTTCTAATCTTTCTGAAGTAGTGCTTGTAGCGAATATTTGGCACAATCACGTTGTGCTCTATGTCTGCCACCAGACTGTTGATGAATTTGAGATGTTGGATGTTTTGTTCAGCAAGCAACTTGTTGTACAAATTATAGCCTATCCGGTTGACGTATTTCTGGATAAAGAAAAACTCACCCTCCGCGAGCTGGTCGGCCCGGACAACCTCAAAGATGCCAATAACGTCTCGTGAACTCGAGAAGAGGATGTGGCTGGAAGGTGTCTTCTTGCCATGGATAGGAACCACATAGGACAGCTCGTGTCTGTAGGGAGCGTCCGCAATCTTGACGTAGTCTGGCACCCTGCCTCCCGGAGAGGTGAGGTCGGGATGACCGCTTGCCACCCATTCGATGACATCGGTCTTCGGGTGCACCAGATAGAGGTTGCAATGCAGTGCCAGAAATATGCGGGGCACAATGACGCTTACGAGATATATGTTCTCCAGACTGTCGTATTCTTGGGCCAGGTCAAAAAAGGTGTTCAGCGCAGCCATTTCACGCTTATCAAAACCATAGGTGGCATAGTCCTCCTGTTTCTCCCCAACCCGTTGTAGAATAGCGTTAAATGCGTCCACGTCTCAGGTACTTTGTGGTACAGGTTTTGACACTGTGCATCTTGATGGCCCTGCCAGGCCTACGCAGGCACTTATTAAGTCAATATAGGGTTTACTGCCCTTTGCCGATTCCCTTGTACAAGAAACCAGCCTTCTGAGCTTTGGCCCCGTCCAGGACATTGCGGCCGTCGATGATAATCGGCGTGCGCATGAGTGATTTGATCTTCCTCAAATTCAGCTTAAAGTATGGCTTGTGCTTCGTGGTGATCACCAGGCAGTCAGCCCCTCTTACTGCATGGTCTAAATCGCGGCTGAGTTCCGCCTCGGGGAAGTGCTTCACATAGGGATCATGGGCCGTAACCTCAGCGCCGTATGCCTCTAGCTCCCGAATGAGGTCATAGGCGGGTGTGTTACGAACATCATCAGAGTCTTCCAAATAGGCAACACCCAAAAGGGCAATCTTGGCATCCCTGAGAGAGACCTTTCTCGAAGCCAGGGCCTCCTTCACCATTTCCGCGGCATGGGTGGGCATGAAGTCATTGATCTTTCTGGCCAGCTGAACAAATTCAGGCTTAATGTGGAACTTGCCATATCGTTGGAGGCCGTAATTGAGAAGCCATGTGTCTTTTGGAAGACAGTGCCCACCCACCCCAATGCCCGGAACGTGCATGTGCCGCTCAGCCCGGGAATTGATCAACTCGCGTACCTCATAAACGTCAATACCAAGGCTCTCACACGCCATTGCCATCTCGTTGGCAAAGGCTATGTTTACATCTCGATAGGCATTCTCAATCGTCTTGGAGGTTTCAGCTGTGAGGATGTCCGTCGGCCATATTCGGGCCTTGACAATTTTCTTGTACAGTCTAACCGCCATGTCACGGCTCTTGCTGTCTATGCCTCCCACGATCCTGGGAAGGTTCCTGATGTAATCAAGAAGTCGTCCGGGCATGACCCGCTCGTAAGAATAGGCCAAGTAGAAGTCTCGGCCCGCTTTGAATCCAGACTTGCGCTCCAATATGGGCTGCACGACGAACTGTGTTGTCCCCGGCGCAACCGTTGACTCAATTACCACAAGGCTGCCTTTCTTCAAGCGGGCGCCTACCTGCCTTGATACCTCCTTCAGAGAGAGATATCTAGGCTTATGATCCGCGCCATCGGTCGGGGTTTGCACATCGATCAGCACGATGTCCATATCAGCGATGACCGAGAAATCGTCCGTGACCCGAAAGCTCCCCTTTCTCGTGACTCTCTTGATAAGGGCATCCAGTCCAGGCTCCTCGCCCTCGAAGGGGGACTTGCCTGCATTGAGAACATCAATCTTCCAGCCAGATCGCTGGGAACGCCTCTGGAGCCCAGTGACATCAACCCCTTTTTGGTCGGCCAAAAGTGCAGCCACGGGGATACCCACGTAACCCATTCCCACAACGGCAATCTTAGTCAGAGAGGCTTTACCCATTCATACCTCCAAATTAAGTACTAGGTTGTCTTCTACGTTTTTTGGCAGGGATTGTCAACTGGAGCATACGGTTGAGTCGCTTTTTGATATGCGCTCCTCAAGCTCGAAGGCGTGTGTCTTTGCCTACCCCTCCCCTGCAGCCCAGTACATGCATACAACCCCAAGGGGCCCTGAGGCGCATGTATCCCATCTTGATCTGCCGCATCCAAGATGATAGAAATATCGCGCACAGGGCTTGCGGAAAGCCCGGTCAAGTCCCGCAAGGCACAAGGGCTATGGATGCATCTGCATTTCAAGGAGACCCGCCTTGAGCAATGACAAGCCGATCAAAACAATCTTTGTCTGTCAGGGTTGCGGCTATCGCTCCCTCAAGTGGTTGGGCAAATGCCCCGAATGCGGTGAATGGGGAAGCCTGGTAGAGGAGAGGCCGCCGGCTATTAGAGTCGCACGGGGTGCGACGGTCCCGGCACGGACGCCCGAACCTGTGCGGATCAAAGCTGTGGAAATGGATCGGCAAAGCCGTGTCAAGACCGGCATTCAGGAATTCGACAGGGTGCTGGGAGGCGGGTTGGTGCCCGGATCCCTCGTCTTGGTAGGCGGCGACCCTGGTATCGGCAAGTCCACGCTGATGCTCCAAATCTTGGACCGATTGGCTGAAGGAGAGCGGCGGGGGCTTTACATATCCGGCGAGGAATCTCTTGAGCAGATTAAGCTTCGAAGTGACCGGCTCGGTATTCGTGCAGAGAATCTGTGGGCCGTGTCAGAGGTTGTGCTTGAAGCCATCAGAGCCCTGGCCGAAGAAATGGCCCCAAATGCCATGGTGGTGGATTCCATCCAGACAGTATATACCCCTGAATTAACCTCCGCACCTGGTAGCGTCAGCCAAGTACGGGAGGCCACCCTGTCCCTCATGCATTTAGCAAAGCAGAGTGGAATTCCCATTTTTTTGGTGGGGCATGTTACCAAGGACGGGGCCATCGCAGGGCCTCGGCTCCTGGAACACATGGTTGACACCGTGTTATACTTTGAAGGCGAGCAAAACAACATCTTTCGCATACTTCGAGCAGTCAAAAACCGTTTTGGCTCGACCAACGAGATAGGCGTTTTTGAGATGCAAGAGAGCGGACTGTGCGAGGTAGTCAATCCTTCTTCGGCCTTCCTGTCCCAACGGCCTGCCATGGTCCCCGGTTCTGTCGTCACAGCCAGCATGGAAGGCTCAAGGCCTATACTCCTCGAGTTGCAGGCCCTGGTTGGCCGGGCCAGTTTTGGCACGCCGCGTCGCACGGTGCTGGGGGTTGATTACAATAGGGTTTCCCTGCTGGTCGCAGTCATGGAAAAGAAACTCGGTCTGCAGCTCATGAATCAGGACATCTTTGTCAACGTGACCGGCGGCGTCAAGGTAGATGAGCCGGCTCTGGATCTTGGCATTGTCTCGGCCATTG
>JASFIH010000077.1:0-5603 GCA_050122775.1 Deltaproteobacteria bacterium | reverse complement strand
TCTTCCAGACACGATTTCTGTCAGAATCAGAGTGGATGAGCGGGACTCGAATGTCTTCTTGACCTTTGATGGCCAGGTCGGGCTCGAAGTGTCCCATGAGGATTCGATCGTCATTAAGAAGGCATCTCACACCATTCGTATGCTCCAGCCACCCGGCATACGATACTGCGATGTGCTCAAGGCCAAACTGAGATGGGGTGGGCTGTAAGCCCATCACACCCCCTTCCACCCCCATGCTCTTCTGCCCAGTACAAAATAGGCCAAGTCTCTTATTTCATGGTCGGTTACCATGTGAAACCTGTGCTGGTTCTCATCAATACGTTCCGTTACAGACGGAGACGTGCTCCCTCAGACCAATCGGAACATATTTTTGAGAACTACTATGGTGGCGACCTAGTCTCAACCGCCTCAGGATGCGGGTGATCCAGCCTCACCTTGCTGATGGGGCGCACAACAGGAGGTTGGGTATTCGGAGAGGGTGCACCTGGAAGCTCCACCGGTGATAAGCAAGAGAAGTTGCAGCGTATGGAAGCAACAAAAAAAGCGGCATCGCCGCCTCAAGAGTTTCGGTAGATCCGGAGCCGGGGTCGGTGTCTCATCCTATAATTCATATAGGTGCGGTGAGACTTAACGGCGCCACCGGCCCCAGACTGCTACCGTATTTTAATTATAAGCACGCAAAACTGTGCGGTCAAGAAAAAGAAAAGCCTCCAAGGGAAGGGAATGCCCGCAACCCCCAGAGGCATAGGATGAAACACCGAACAGGCCTTACGGCCTGTTGTTCCTTTGTTAGCACTGAATGTCACGAATGTCAAGGCAAAAGAGATGATGACATCCAAGAACCCAGATGGGAAAAGGCGAGGCCAAGGCACGTCTGACGAATCTCAGGCTGGCATTGACTTTCCGGATGGGAAAAGCAAGAAGGCACAAACCCGTGCAATGTGAAGGACTTGTGGCCTCTTGTCTGGTGCCCCCGGCAGGAATCGAACCTGCGGCACAAGGATTAGGAATCCTTTGCTCTATCCCCTGAGCTACGGGGGCTGTATTTACCTGGCTTCTATGGAGAGCAGTTGCCCTGGATATATCCTGCTGCGAGGGGTGAGGTTGTTGATGCGGAGTAGTCGTTCCAGCTTCATGTTATGCGCCAGCGCGATCTTGTAAGGGCTGTCGCCGCGCTTCACCCTATATTGCTTGGTCTCCGTACTGGTTTCCACGGCTTCCGTGCCGCCACGGATAACCAGTTTCTGTCCGACATGCAGACGCGTGGTCCTGAGGTTGTTTAATCGCATGATTTCCTTTATGTTTGTATTGTAACGCCTGGCCAGCAGCCAGAGGGAGTCCCCCCTTCTAACGCGGTAGTCGATCGGCCCCGAGAGCCCAGAGTCGACGGGCTGGCTGGCCGCTGCATAGATGCGAGAGGCACCCCTTGACGGTATTTGGAGCCTCTGCCCCACCCGAATGATGCTGCGCGTGCTAATGTTATTGGCCCTTGCAATGGCGCTGGCACTTGTTCCGTAACGTGCGGCCAGATGAGACAATGTCTCACCACGCCGCACGCGGTGGTACCCGTACAGACTCTTCGGAGGAGTCCATGCAGGAACACTGTCCACTTTTGCTATAAGAACAGAGCCTTTGCCCTCTGGGACCTTCAGCTCATAAGGATCAGGAGGCGTGGCCATATACCGGAGTTCGGGGTTCAAGGCCTCAAGCGTACCATCGGAAATACCCATTTCCTTACCAATGTCTTTAAGCCGCATGCGCTTGGCCACGGTGACCGTCTCATACGCCTCGGGGCAGTCTACTTCATTGAGATCAAGTCCGAACTTCTCCGGATTGTTTATGATGTGAAGCGCTGCCAGGAACCGAGGGACATAACGCGCTGTTTCATAGGGAAGTTTTTCAAAAAGATCCCAGAAGTTATCCAGGTAGTTGATATTCTGGTTGCGTATTACCCTGAGAACCCTTGCCTCTCCGCAGTTGTATGCAGCCATGACCGTTGTCCAGTCCCCGAACATATTATGGAGCTCCCGGAGGTAGTCAATGGCGGCGCGGGTTGACTTGGTGACGTCCATCCTCTCATCGATCCATTCGTTCCTCTTGAGTCCGAACTTATATCCTGTGGAAGGGATGAACTGCCATAACCCAAGGGCCCGAGCACGAGACAGAGCCTTAACCTTGAAACCGCTCTCAATAAGCGGAAGCCACGACAGTTCTTTCGGAAGGCCGGCTTCCTCAAGCGCCTTGACGATTTCAGGCCGATATCTCCCCGAACGCCGATAGGATTCCACGAAAAACTTCCGCTCCAGGCCCTGGAATAACTTGATCTCTCTCTCGACATACCGATTCATCACCATCGGGATTGCGTCATGATTCCCCGTTGCAACAATGTGCCGGGAGGCGTAGATCTCCAACATGCGCTTGCATATCATGAAGCGAATGTCTTCTTTCTGTTGGATCAACTTGGTGTCATCACTGCTATCGACGCCTAAGAGCAAGCTGTACGCTTGATCGAGGGCATCAACCGCATTTTCAAAATCCCCCTGGCCCCAAAAATCCTGCGATGTCTGACAGAACTCCAACGCCTCATCCAGGATCTGCTGGGCATTCTTGGATTCTTTACCCTCTGGGGCATCGACAGGGGCTGATCGCGGCTTGTTCGCCTCCACGTCTCTCAAGGACATACGACCTCGAGTCTGCAGGCTGGCATCGGCTGCGTCGATTTTTCTCTCTCTCACATTCGAATCTGGCTTCCCAACAGGCTGGTCCCCAGCATCGCCCAAATCAGGAGTCGATGTCTGTTCGGGAACGTCTGGGGCAAAGATGACTTGCCGGTAAGGCGAGCATCCGGAAACCACATAAACCATGAGAATGATGACCAGGGCGTTAAGGTAGCGCTTCACCATGGCTTCGTCTCCACTGTCTTAAATAGCAACATCAGTTTTACAGCTTGCAAAAAACAGGCCTAATTTATCCCCTTATGGAAAAACCCTTACCAGATGGCAAGGGTTCAACCTGTTGATAAAATTCCTAACAGAGCAGGTATTGTGTGTCAAGCTTCCATCGCCGGTGTCGTCCAATTCGTCTTTTTGCTTAAGAGACAGCAACAAGGGGTCTTTGCCCACCATTTGTAATGGTGCGCCTCCGCACACGCTTAATATAGGATTCCATTTTCTCGAGAAGAGGGGGCAGTGTACGCTCATCATTGGCAGAGACTGGAACACCCTGCAATGTGTGAGCCAGCTTCCTTGTGGTCACGGGATCCACAAGATCTTGCTTGTTTAGGACCCGAAGCACCGGAATCCGATCCAGGTTCAGGCTCTCAAGAATGCGTTCCACCGACTCGACCTGATCGCTGAATCTTGGATTGCTGATGTCAATGACGTGGAGAAGCAGGTCGGCATCCTCAAGTTCTTCCAGGGTGGCGCGGAAAGCCGTGATCAGCTCTTGTGGCAGCTGTCGGATAAAGCCGACGGTATCAGTAATGATCACTTCTACATCTTTGGGAAACTTCTTTCGCTTGCTGGTTGGGTCAAGGGTAGCAAAGAGACGACTTTCCGCCAGCACGGAGCTCTTCGTGAGCGTATTTAGAAGCGTCGACTTGCCCGCATTGGTGTATCCCACAATCGATATGACAGGAAGCCCTCTTTTGTTCCGGCGGGCCCGGCGCTGTCCACGCTGTCTCTGGACCCCCTTAAGTGACTTCTCCAGGTGGGCTATACGATCCCGAACGCGTCGCCTATCCACTTCAAGTTTCGTCTCCCCAGGGCCCCGGCCTCCAATACCGCCGGTGAGGCGAGACATGGCAGTGCCCTTCCCAACAAGTCGGGGAAGAAGGTACTTGAGCTGGGCCAGCTCCACCTGGACTTTCCCTTCCCGGCTGCGAGCGCGCTGGGCAAAGATGTCCAGAATCAACTGCGTTCGGTCTATCACCTTCAAATCAGTCCGATCGGTAATGGAGCGCACCTGCGAGGGATTCAGCTCCTGGTCGAATATCAAAAGGTCCGCCCCTCTTTGCAAAGCCCGGATAACCAGTTCACTCAATTTGCCTTCCCCCATCAGGAAGCGGGGGTCGATTCCTTTTCTGTGCTGAATTACTGTATCCACCACTGCGATATTACAGGACGCGGCCAGTTCTCGTAATTCAACCATAGAATCTTCAGCTGTGTGCTTTGGCGCCGTTGTCACGCTGACCAGCAAGGCCCGTTCCCCTTTCCTTTTCACCTTCTGGGACCGAACCTCACGGGCAAATTCCGATTCCAAAGAGCGAATCAAGGCCTGGCAGTCAATGTCAGGGTCCCAAGGGCGCAGAGGAGGAAGTATCTGCCAGTTTTCTCCGTTAGCGCCATGTGGGAGGAGATGGGCCACATGCACGTAGTCAGGCCGACCGCCTTTGTCCATGGTCACAGCAGCCATAAGATCAAGCTTGAGCAGTGCCAGGTCCATGAGGTCGTCCTGTGTGAGAGCTTCGTGCTGGAGGTGGGTATGCACACAGCGCAAGCCCTTCAAACGTCCACCACCGGATCGGTATTTTTCAATGTTTGGGATGACAATTTCCTGGTGGCTGCCGACCAGAACGTGCGTTATCCAGCCTTGGCGGTCGATCAAGAGACCAATCTGACGGCGGATTTCGATGGAAAGCTGGCCAACGGCCTTGCAGAGTTCTGGAGAGACGACAAAGGCGGGTTCAGTTCTCCGACGATAGAGATTGTTCAAGCGGCGGACCTGGCTGGCCTTCAGTCCACCTATTTGTCCGTAGATCTTGATTGGGCAGATCTCCCGTTGAGAACTTCGGGCATTCGCTGCTTTCTGACTGCTATACAATCATATTATACGAATATCTTCGCCGCCTTGCAAGCGCAAAATCTGTCTTGCAGCTTTAAACCAGGACAGCGCCTTGCAACTCGGCTGCGGAAGCACCAAGAATCAGTATGGCTCCGCGGCTCAGACTCTGCCCGCTGGTCCCGCCAAAAAACGGCTAATATCCCCGATGATCAGGTAGAGCGCAGGAACCAACAGCAGGGTAAGCAGCGTCGCTGCGAGGAGTCCAAAGGTAATGCTGACGGCCATGGGAATGAGAAATTGTGCCTGGAAATTTCGCTCAAGCATAAGCGGCATCAGGCCTGCGATGGTGGTTAACGAAGTGAGGATCACAGGCCTGAACCGGGCCTTGCCCGAAGCCTCCACTGCCTCTTCAACGGACTTGCCGTCTTGAACAGCCCGGTTGATAAAGTCGATGAGGATCAGGGAATCATTTACCACAATGCCTGACAAGGCGACTATTCCGAACAGGCTGAGCAGGGTCAGGTCAAGGCCCATCACAAGATGGCCGACAATCGCCCCAACCAAGCCAAAGGGAATCGCAATCATAATGGCCAGAGGCTGGGTGTAAGAGCGAAACTGTGTCGCCAAGAGTAAGTACATCCCCATCAAGGCGAGGATATAGCCTCGATAAAGACTGTCCAGGGATTCAACCCGCCTCTTTTCCTCACCCTCCATGTTGAAGCTGACACCCCCGTATCGTCTCATGAGTTGGGGCAAGAAATTGGCTTTCAGGTCTCTAACGATCTCGGCGGCGTTGGCCACTTCTGAGTCCAAGTCCGAGG
>JASFIH010000076.1:0-5669 GCA_050122775.1 Deltaproteobacteria bacterium | reverse complement strand
GGAGGCTTCCCCGGGGGCCTTCACCAAAGACGGTTACCTTGGCCAGTATGTCGATCCCGGGTTCAAAGTTTGCCTTGGGCCGGTTATCCTTGCTTAGTCCCTTGTCACCCGTGCGAACCCCAATGACTGTCTTGTTGTCTTCAGCGTAAAGGACCTCTTTGCCGGAAAAACCCGGAAAGACGTTAACCCCAAGACCTTCGGCAATGCCTCCGAGCCAAGAAACGAACTTGGACAGGCTGATGATGTGAAACCCCTCGTTGTGCATGTACTTGGGCACAAAAGGGACCTGATGGTGGCCTGTATTGGTTAAGAAATAGAATGCGTCGCCGCGAACATCTGCCTCAATAGGGCAGCCAGCTTCCCTGTAGTCTGGTATGAGCTCTCTCAAGGCAATCGGGTTTAGCACCGCACCGCTGACAGCATGAGAACCTATTTCAGCGCCCTTTTCGATGAGGGCTACCTCAAGTTCAAGGCCTTGATGTGTGGCAAGATTCATCAGATGGATTGCCCCAGCAAGGCTTGCCGGACCGCCCCCCACAAAGAGCACGTCAAATCCGATTTGTTCTCTTTCGTCAACCATTCTGTGTGAAGTCAACTTTTTGAACACATGGTGGATCGATGCTTCTTATCACAGTCAAGGCACTTTTGGAACCCGATTTCCAGCACTCTCTCGGCCCTGCAACGCAGGTATGAAAAACGTTTGACAATACCTAAAAAAGAATATAGGTTGACACCATGAAGCGGGCATAGCTCAGCTGGTAGAGTACAAGCTTCCCAAGCTTGGTGTCGCGGGTTCGAGCCCCGTTGCCCGCTCCATGTTTGTCCCGCCATTTGGCGGGATACGCCCTTTTCCCTTTTTGAGGCGGTGTTTGACCGGTCTGTGCCACCGGGCATCGGCTTCGATTTGTGGATTTTGCGTGTAATTTTTGCCCTTGGTTTTTTTCTCAAGAAGTTTTACAAGACAATAGTTGAGATAGACCGTGGCGCGGGAAACGGGCAAAGGCCCGTTTTTTTTTGTTGAATGCGTGTCAGTGTCAGATGATAGATGAATGGAGCAATAGATTCATTGCCGAAGTGGAGAAGGTGGCAGAGCGACTTCTCCGTTTTGAGGGGATGAGCTTGATCGATGTGGAATACCGAAGAGAGCCCAGAGGGCGGGTGTTGCGGATATTTATCGACAAGGAAGGCGGGATCACGTTGAACGATTGTGCCACTGTCAGCAATCAACTCGGAGATATTCTGGATGCGAAATTGGATCAAGACGAGCCGTATCGCCTGGAGGTCTCCTCTCCCGGGCTTGATCGACCGTTAACGAAGCCGAGGCATTTTGTCCTCTTTGAGGGAAGGCCAGCCGTGATCAAGACGAATCAGCTGGTAGACGGGAAGCGGCAGTTTAAGGGAGTGCTCGCCGGATTTTCAGATGGCGTGGTGAGGCTTGTGGTTGACGGCCAACCGGTGGACATACCCTATGCAGCTATTGCGAAGGCGCGTTTGGATGCGAGGGCTGCGTGAAGTGAGTTCTCACGATCTTTAATAATCGATGAAGAACAATCGACATTGGAAATGCGAGGGTGCCAGAAATGCTGATGTCGGACATAAGAAGGGTCATTGAACAGGTTAGCCGGGACCGGGGAATCGACAAGGAGATTCTGGTCAAGACGCTTGAAGAGGCGCTCGGGTCTGCTGCCAGGAAGAAGTATGGAACAAAGGTAGATATCGAAGTCCACTATGACGAAGAACGGGGTGAGATTGAGGTCTTCCAATTTAAAGACGTGGTTGAAAAGGTGACCGAACCTGATCTTGAGATAGATCTGGAAGAGGGCCGTAAGCTTGATCCCGGGTGCCAGCTTGGAGACAGTATCGGGACCAAGATGGATACAACAAGCTTTGGAAGAATTGCCGCGCAATCGGCCAAGCAGGTCATCATACAAAAGATGAAGGATGCCGAGCGGGATGTTGTCTATGAAAGCTTTATCAATAGAAAAGGAGAAATCATCAACGGCATCGTCCAAAGGATAGACAAGCGAGACATTATCGTTAATTTGGGCCGGACCGAAGCCATTCTTCCCGTGCGCGAGCAGGTTCCGAAAGAGACATATCGTCGGGGCGACAGGATTCGAGCATACATATTAGATGTGTTGCATGAATCCCGCGGTCCTCAGATCATACTATCGCGGAGCCATCCACGGTTTCTGATATCCCTGTTTAACACAGAGGTTCCAGAGATTACCGAGGGGATTGTCGAAATTGTAGCTGCGGCCCGGGAGCCAGGCAGCCGTGCCAAGATTGCCGTTAAGTCCAATGATTCTGACATTGATCCGGTGGGGGCGTGTGTGGGTATGAAAGGCACGCGGGTGCAAAGTGTGGTCCATGAATTGAAAGGAGAGAAGATCGATATCATACCCTGGCGGAACGACCCGGCAAAATTTGTTTGCAATGCCCTGGCACCAGCAGAGATATCCCGGGTTGTCATTGACGAGGCCAACCGGTCCATGGAAGTAATTGTGCCGGATGAGTACTTATCGGTCGCGATAGGAAAGCGCGGTCAAAACGTACGGCTTGCTTCCAAGCTAACAGGCTGGAGCATCGACGTCAGGAGTGAAACGATTTACACTGAGGCAATGCGTACAGGCTATGATTCCCTGATGGGCCTTCCAGGGGTGGGGTCGAGCACGGCGGATGCCCTTTACGAGGCCGGGTACTATTCACTGGAGGAACTTGCTAATGCTTCTGTGGAGGAACTGATTCAGATCAAGGGAATCAGCGACAAGAAAGCAGAAGCCCTATTGGAGGCGGCCAGGCAGGCTCTCACAGAGGCGCAATTGGAAGAGGCGGACCAAGAGGAAGGGGACGCAGAAACATCTGAAGAAAGCGCTGTCCCAGGGGAACCAGAGGACAGGGAGGAGACTGCAGATAGTCCGGGTAATACAACGGAAACGCAGGAACAAGAGGAACAAACCTGAAACACCTCGCTGGCCGTGCGCACAGAGATTTAGGAAGGAGACATGGGTGGTGTAACAGGGTCTAGGTACCGAAACAGGGGGCAATGAATGGCAAAAATCCGGATATATGAACTTGCCAAACAACTTAACATGACTAACAAGGTGCTTATAGAGAAGCTGAAGGAGATGAATATCGCTGTGAAGAGCCACATGAGCGTCATCGATGAGGAGGGTATTGCGGAGATCAAGGAACACATCTTCGGCGGCAGATCAGAAGTTGTCACTGAAAAGCGCATTAAGAGCACGGTCATCCGAAGACGCAGAGAAGTTGTCAAGAAGAAACCTCTGCCAGAGGCCGTTGTCTCCCCGGTTGAAGCAGAGGCTGAAGTCCCACCTGAGCCCAAAGAGCCCAAAGAGGAAGAACTGCTTGAGGTAGAACCTGGTCAGACCGCTCCAGCCGTGTCTGATGAAGCCTCTGAAGAACAGGTGGCTGAGGTTGTTGACAGTGTCGAGCCTGATGCCAAAGCCGAGGCCGCAGCGCCTGAGGAGACTGCTCAGGAAGCCGGAGAGGCAGAGGCCAAAGCGGACGTAGCAACACCCACGCCAAAAGCAAAGGCCAAGAAGAAAGCAAAGACAAAGAAGGAAGAGCCGGCCAAGATCATCAAGATGCCAGAAATAAAACCGATGCCTGATGTCGTTCCACCGGATGAACCGGTAGAACTGCCCGAAGACGAGGTAAAATCCGCACCGCATCTGAGGCTTGTTGCCAAGGAGGAACGGGCTGCTGAGGCCACCCGGGGTAAGGTCAAGAAGAAGGACAAGAAGAAACCCATCGAGCCAGAAGAAGAGAGGCACATCTCAAAGAAGAAACTCCCCTTCCGAAGGAAGGAGGTTCTGGACAAATCGGACCTTTACGACGAGAAGGCCCTCAGGGCACGCAAGACCCGAAGGCATTACAAGGGAAAGGTGGCCATCAAGGGCGAAAAACCGCTGATCACGACACCCAAGGCCATAAAACGCCGCATCAAGATCGACGAAGCGATTATGGTATCAGATCTCGCGAAGCGAATGGGAGTAAAAGCGAGTCAAATCATCAAGGAATTGATTGGTCTTGGCGTCATGGTCTCTTTGAATCAGGCTATTGATTTTGAGACTGCTGCCGTTGTTGCCAGCGAATTCGAATATGAGGCGGAAAAGGTATCATTTGAGGAGGGGACGGTCATTCGCCGGCAAGAGGATGATCCCGAAAAGATGAAGTCAAGGCCACCTGTGGTGACCATCATGGGACATGTGGATCACGGGAAGACGTCTCTACTGGATGCCATACGGGAGACGAACGTCATAGATGATGAGGCGGGCGGCATCACCCAACATATTGGCGCCTACAACGTGACCCTGAAGAATGGGCAAATTGTGTTCCTCGATACACCTGGCCATGAGGCATTTACGGCTATGCGCGCCAGAGGGGCAGAAGTAACCGATCTGGTTGTACTGGTTGTGGCTGCTGACGACGGCGTCATGCCCCAAACGACGGAAGCTATTAACCATGCCAGGGCAGCCAATGTGCCCATTATGGTGGCGGTGAACAAGATCGATAAGCCCGAGGCAGATGCCGATCGGGTAAGACGCCAGTTGGCGGAACAGGGTCTCACCCCTGAAGCGTGGGGTGGTGATACTGTCTTTGTAAACGTGTCGGCCAAGAAACGACAGGGGATCGAGGAACTTCTGGAGATGATCCTGCTGCAGGCAGAGGTCCTGGAACTGAAGGCCAATCCTGATAAACTTGCGAGGGGACACGTTATTGAGGCCAAACTCGACCCCGGCAGAGGACCCGTAGCAACAGTGCTGGTGCTGGAGGGAACCCTTCATGCAGGAGATGCTGTCATATGTGGGCCTCATCATGGAAAAGTCCGGGCCATGACGGATGATCGGAGAGAACGCCTTGACAGTGCCGGACCCTCTATCCCGGTTGAAATCCAGGGTCTGTCGGCGGTCCCCATGGCTGGGGACGACTTTATGGCCCTGGCCGACGAAAAGGTCGCCAAACAGGTAAGTCTGCACCGCTCCCAGAAACAGCGGGTAAGCCAGTTGGCACAAAGCAGCAGGCTGACGCTGGAAAAATACCATGAACAAATGGGAGGTGCGCTTGTCAAAGACCTGAACCTGATTGTCCGGGCCGACGTGCAGGGATCTGTCGAAGCCCTGATAGAAGCGATTCGGAAGATCCCATCCGCAGAAGTAAAGGTGAACATCGTCCACTCTGCCACTGGTACCATAACAGAGTCAGATATCATGCTGGCCACTGTCACCGACGCGATCGTCATCGGGTTCAATGTCCGTCCCAATCCTAAGGTGCGTGATTTGGCAACTGAACAGAATGTAGATATCCGGTTCTACGATGTGATTTACAATGTGGTCAGTGATATCAAAGGGGCTATGGCAGGGCTGATGGAGCCCACCTACGAGGAACGATCTGTGGGACGTGCGGAAGTCAGGGAGACGTTTAATATTCCCAGAGTCGGAACCATTGCGGGTTGCCATGTGACCGAGGGGAAGATCGAACGTGGCCATCCGCTGCGGCTCCTTCGTGACGGCGTGGTGGTCTACGATGGCAAGATAGGATCTCTGCGTCGTTTCAAGGATGACGTCCGAGAGGTGCAGAGCGGGTATGAATGTGGGATTGGCATCGAGAATTACAATGACATAAAGGTTAATGATGTCATTGAA
>JASFIH010000075.1:0-5699 GCA_050122775.1 Deltaproteobacteria bacterium | reverse complement strand
GGCCTTAACCCATTTCAGGGCCTGCCTGGACAGGGGCCGTGCTTGGGAAGAAGCGTGGACGCGCCTCTTCGATGCTTATGCCAGCGAGTACCCAGACTTGGCCAGAGAATGGAAGGACTGCCATGATGGGCGATGGCCAGCGGGGTGGGAAGCAAGCCTACCCAGTTTTGATCCGGGGCAGGATCCGATTGCTACGCGGAGCGCCTCGGGCAAAGTCCTTGAGGCAGTCGCCCCGAAATTATTTGCCCTCCTGGGCGGCTCTGCAGACCTCGCTCCATCCACAAAGACTTTCGTCAAGGGGCTGGGAGTCATCAAGGTAGATTCGTGCGGGCGAAACATTCATTTTGGCATACGGGAGCACGCCATGGGAGGCATCTTGAATGGCATGGCTTTGAGCGGGGCCCTTGTGCCGTACGGCGCCACATTCCTTGTCTTTTCCGATTATATGCGACCTTCTATAAGACTGGCTGCCCTCATGAAGTTGCGGGTCATATATGTCTTCACGCATGACTCGGTCGCAGTGGGAGAGGACGGACCCACCCATCAGCCAGTCGAACAGATAGCGGCCCTCCGGGCCATACCCAACCTGGTCGTCATCCGACCGGCGGATGCTAACGAAACGGTTTCCGCCTGGCAGTTTGCCCTGAATCACCGGCAGGGGCCCATTGCTTTAATCCTGACTCGCCAGAAGGTCCCCACCATCGATCGCGGCCGGTTTGCATCCCCTGAGGGTCTCCGTCGGGGAGCATACATCCTTGCTGAGGCCCCAAACGGCACGCCTGAAGTCCTGATCCTTGCCACCGGCTCCGAGGTCCACCTGGCATTGGCTGCCTATGAAAAGCTTGTTCAAGAGGGAACCGCGGTTCGCGTTATCAGCCTACCCAGTTGGGAGATCTTTGATGCCCAGGATGCTGCTTATCGTGAAGAAGTTATGCCGGCGAGAGTCAAAGCGCGACTTGCTGTTGAAGCGGCGGTACCCCTTGGCTGGGAACGGTATGTGGGTAACGAAGGCAGGGTTATAGGCATCCAACGTTTTGGTGCCTCGGCACCGGGGGGCACTGTCTTAGAAAAACTCGGGTTTACTGCCGAAGCTGTTGTGGCTGCGGTTAGAGAAATGCTGGAACGCGTCTGAATTGGGTGCATTGGACAAGCTCCTGGTGAGCATTTCACACTGATCCTCAATTTACAACGACCGCAACTGGAGAACCTTGCCCACGACTTCCTCGGGGTTCCTCCCAAGTACCCGAATCATTGGCTCCTTGCCTACATCGCCTCTGTCAAAAATGACATCCGGGATTTTGGTTTCCTTGGAAAGCACTGTTTCTGTGCCCCATTCAAGGCTTCCACCTTCCTGTTGCTTTATGGCTTCGGGTTCCTCTGTCCGGTCAAAGGAGGCCACTTTCCATCCCAAGGCCTGACACTGCACGATCAGCTTTTCGGAAAATCGAATATTCATGGCCGAGCGGAACTGCGGATCGTGACGCATGGCAGTGAGAATGATTGTGGCAATGTGGCTGGATGCCCCAAAAGCCGGGGCAGCGACCGAAACGATCCTTTTTCCCAGCCGAACCAGCCTGCCGGGGAAGGCAGCAACATCCTCATGGGTTTCAGCAAGGGACAAGGCGTAGCCCAAGTTCGACTGAACTTCCGGAACAAGGTTTCCTGCGGGATATTCCTGAAGACGGGATAGCGCCGTATGCAATGCCTCTATGACGTGAAATCTTTCCCGCTCGCGACCAAAACTCGCATAGACGTTGGCAGGCCCGTGCCCTTTGCCCAGCGCCAGTCCGAACTTAATCGAAGTCTGTATGAGGGCCTTGGCACTTGCCACGGCTTCCTTGATTTCCAGCCCCATAGCAAGATAGGTGGCGATGGCAGCCGAGTATACGCACCCCGTTCCGTGCGTATGGGGTGTGTGAATGCGTACGCCAGAAAACGTGAGAAGATCCTTTCCGTCATATAGGTAATCTGCTGCCGGGCCTTCCAAGTGCCCGCCCTTCACCAACACATACCGGGGCCCCATAGCGTGTATGGTTCGCACTGCTTCGTGAATATCATCGTCTGTTCTAATCGATTTCCCCGAGAGAACTTCTGCCTCCGGTATGTTAGGGGTCACCACATAGGCCATAGGAAGAAGCCGACCAACCAAGGCAGTCCTGGCGTCTTGAAGGAGCAGAACATCGCCTCCCTTTGCAACCATCACCGGATCAACCACCAATTTCTCCATACGGTAGGCCGCCAGCCTGTCAGCTATGACTTCTATGATACCTGCATCATAGAGCATACCGGTTTTCACGGCATCAGCACCGATATCCGAAAGAACGGTATCGAGCTGTTGGGCGATGAACGCCTGAGGAACGGGGTGGATGGCGGCAACGCCGACCGTATTCTGTGCCGTGAGGGCTGTGAGCACGCTCATGCCAAAACCGCCCAGAAGGGTAATTGTCTTGAGGTCTGCCTGAATACCGGCTCCGCCTCCCGAGTCTGAACCGGCAATGGTCAGAATGCGTTTCATGTCGTGTCCTGATAGACGTTCAGTATTTGTGGTAAAGAATGCAGTTGACCCCACGCGAGTCATGTTTCAAAGTGGGATTTTAGCCTACCGGCATATAGGGATAGTGTCAATGAAAATAAAGCTTTAGCTTGACTTTAACACCCGCATCACCTATGGTCGCGCCATGAAAAGAGGCCTATCAGTCAGCAAGATTTTTCGCAAACTTTTCAGGGTCAATGCCGCAACCATCACCATCGCGATTGTCTTGCTGGGAATGGCGGCTTATCAGCGTGTGCCCTTCTTGGACCTCATGGAGCTTAAGACGGTTGACCTCAGGTTTCGTTCCCGCGGTCCGCTTCCCACCGGACCGGAAGTGGTCCTCGCCGTGGTTGACGAAAAGAGCCTGGAAGAGCAAGGAAAGTGGGTTTGGCCCAGGTCAAAGTTTGGCCAGCTCATTCGTCTTCTGTCTGAAAGCGGCGCCAAGGTTATTGCCTTTGATGTCGGATTCTTGGAGCCTGACCAGAACAATACGGTTGAGGTGATCGACAGCTTTGAAAGCGTGGTTAATGGTCTTGGCATAGAAGATGACAGACTCGGCGCCTATCTCAAGGAGGCCAGGCACTGGGCTGATAATGACCTTATTTTGGCTGAAGCCATAAGGGAGTCGAAAGCCAAGGTGGTGCTGGGATTCTTCCTGCAAATGAACCCGGAGGGACTCGAGGGACTGGATGAAAGCGCTGTCGAAAAGCAAATGGATGGTGCGCAGAACGCACGCTATAAGTTCACCCGGTCTCCTCCAAATACGTCAGTTGAAGTGGAGGAGGTCATGCTCAATGAGGCCTTTGTGCCTCAGTCCAATATACCGATTATTGCCAAGTCCGCTAAGTACTCCGGTTACTTTAATATGTTGCCAGATCAAGATGGCAGTGTCCGGTGGGTCCCACTGGTTATCCGCTGCCGAAAACGTCTGTTGGCCCCACTAAGTATACAAGCCCTTTCAGCATATACGCGTCGATCCGCAGCCCCCCTCGTGGCCGACTATGGGGTACAGGGGATTGAGATTGGCAGGCTATTCGCGCCCACGGATGAGGTTGGCCGGCTTATGGTAAATTATCGAGGTCCTGGAAGGACCTTTCCGCACATATCTATTACGGATATCCTTCATAACAGGGTTTCCCCGGACACCTTTAAGGACCGCATTGTCCTTGTTGGCGCCACGGCTATTGGCATATACGATATGCGTGTCACGCCACTTTCCGAGATATTTCCGGGTATTGAAATTCATGCTAACGTCATCGACAACATCCTCCGTCAGGATTGCCTTCAACGCCCTGAATGGGCAAGATTCTTTGACCTCGCAGCCATATTGTCCGTCGGTCTTAGTCTCGGTCTGTTGGTTCCTCGCCTCCGGGCCCTGCCTGGAGCGGCCGTGACTGTCGCCTTTCTGGTCTCTTATATTATTCTTTGCCAGTACCTGTTTAGCCACCGAGGGGCGTGGCTGAACATGGTATACCCCGCTGCCGTGCTCATGCTCACCTACGTATCACTGACGGTTTACAGGTATCTCACGGAGGAAAGACAAAAGAGGTTCATCAAGGATGCATTCAGCACCTATCTTGCGCCAAGTGTGGTGGCCCAACTGATCAAATCTCCTGAGAGGCTTGTCCTTGGAGGCGAAGAACGCGTAATAACAGCTTTTTTCTCAGATGTGCAAGCCTTCACATCCATTTCTGAAACGTTGACCCCCAAGGAACTTGTGGAGTTGTTAAACGAGTTCCTGACAGAAATGACAGAGGTCATCCTTGGTTATGAAGGAACAGTGGACAAGTTTGAGGGAGATGCCATTATTGCTTTTTTTGGAGCTCCCAATATACTCCAAGACCATGCAGCCAGGGCTTGCCAGGCGTGCATAGACATGCAGAAACGGCTTGTTGAACTTCGGGCCATGTGGAAGGCAGAAAACCGACCTGAATTGAAGATGCGAATTGGCCTCAATACGGGATCTGCTGTCGTGGGTAATATGGGCTCCAAAAACCGCATGGACTATACGATGATGGGAGACATGGTCAACACGGCCGCAAGGCTGGAAGGGGTCAACAAGGTGTATGGAACGTACACCATGATTAGCGACGCAACCTATATGTCAGCCAAGGAGGAAATCTTTGTGCGGGAGATAGACACTGTTAACGTAGTGGGAAAAGGAGAACCCTTGACGGTTTACGAGCTCCTCGGCTACCCCCGCGAAGTCGATGAGAGAGTGAGGTCCGTGGTGCAGCATTACCTCCAGGGACTGGGCGCTTACAGAGAACGGAGCTGGGATAGTGCCATTGGTCACTTTTCTGCGGCCCTGGCCGTTGACCCGCACGATGGTCCAAGTCAAGCCTTGCTAAACCGCTGCAAAGACTTTAAAGTCAATCCTCCTGACACGGATTGGGATGGGGCTTTCACGTTGACCATGAAGTAGCATCATGGTGACAGTTCAGGTGCTGGGAAAACATTTGAGTGCAAGGTTTCGTCTCATGCTGACGTACAGAATGAACGGTGGGAAATGATAAGAAGAGCGATTGAGACCATCGGCCGTGCCCTTATCCGCTTTGTTGAGGAATTCGGCGTGGTCATGTTCCTTCTGCTGTCAGCGCTTTCATGGATGTTTCGGCCTCCGCTTCGGCTTCGCGCCATCGTGAAGCAGATGGAGTTTGTAGGCGTCAACTCCTTGCTTGTTGTCGTCCTGACAGGGGCCTTTACTGGCGCGGTACTGGCACTGCAGGCATATCACGGGTTTCGCTTATTCAGTGCCGAGAGCCTTGTGGGCTCCACAGTAGGACTGGCCATGACGCGTGAACTCGGGCCTGTTCTGACCTCGCTTATGGTGACAGGCCGTGCGGGTTCTGCAATGGCCGCAGAACTCGGAACCATGCGGGTCACCGAACAAATCGATGCCCTCTACACTATGGCAGCCAACCCGATTAAATATCTCGTGGTTCCGCGCATCATCGCTGGCGTGCTCATGCTGCCTGTGCTCACGATCATCGCTGATTTTGTAGGTATCATAGGAGGATATGTCGTCGGTGTAGGGCTTCTCAAGATCAATTCCGGAATATATGTGGCCAAGATGATAGAGATCGTGGAGCTCGAGGACATCTTCAATGGACTCGTCAAGTCAGCCTGCTTCGGGCTGATCTTGTCACTGGTTGGCTGTTACAAG
>JASFIH010000074.1:0-5747 GCA_050122775.1 Deltaproteobacteria bacterium | reverse complement strand
CACGCCGTGGAGGTAGAGAGCAGGCACTGGGCTGTGTGGGCTGGTGTTGGACAACACCCCAGGAGTTGTGCGATTTTGCTTTTTCAAGGGCTGATCGAAAGATTATCGAGGTACTGGACTTCAAAGGTCAGCAAGTTGAAGCATAGTATATTTTGATCCTCTGGTCCACAGCATGTGGAAAAAAGGAGATCGCTATGAAGGTATTGATCACAGGGGGACTTGGCTTTGTTGGCACGCAACTCTCCATACGTCTTCTTGGAAGAGGACACCAGGTCAGTGTTGTAGACCACAGCCCTGAACCCCACGCCTATACGCCCCAGAAGGTGAAGTACATATCGGGGGACACCACGGTCCAAGGGGCGTGGCAGGAAGAAATGGCACATCAAGACGCGGTGATCAATCTGGCCGGGGCCTCGATCTTCAGACGATGGAATGATGAAACCAAGGGCTTGATCTATGACAGTCGCGTCCTCACCACGCGCAACGTGGTCGGCTCCATGCCCCAAGGAGAAGGGAAGATGCTCTGTAGCACATCGGCAGTCGGGTATTACGGTTTCCGGGGTGATGAGGAAATAACAGAGGAAGGCGCCTCGGGAGACGACTTCCTGGCCAGCGTGTGCGTTGACTGGGAAAACGAAGCTGAAAAGGCAGCCGACAAGGGTGCTCGGGTGGCCATCACCCGATTTGGCATTGTCCTCGGGAAAACCGGAGGAGCACTGGGACAAATGATTCCTGCATTCAAGAAATTCGTGGGCGGACCGTTGGGCAGCGGAACCCAGTGGTTTTCTTGGATTCACATGGAGGACTTGTTGAATGCATTTATTTTCGTTTTAGAGAACCATGCGATCAGCGGGCCAGTTAATTTTTGCTCACCCAATCCCGTCCGAAACAGGGATCTCGCCAAGGCATTGGGCCAGGTCCTAAAACGACCCTCCTTTCTGACGACCCCTGGTTTTATGCTGAGACTCGTATTGGGTGAATTCGGTTCCGTGCTTCTTGAAGGTCAGAGGGCTGTGCCAGCTAAACTGCTGAAGCATGGCTTTCTTTTTCAATACCCGGATATCACTGAAGCCCTGAACGAGGTTGTAGGAAAGGAGTAATCAGCACAATATCGCTTGTGCTCGACACGATTGCAGATAATGACTCTGAATCGGATGCCTCGCAGAGCATCGCCTTGTGCAGGATGATGGCCAGTTGTTGGTGGAGGAAGAAATGCTGAATAAGATGAAGGATTTGATGAAACAGAAGGATATTTGCGTCTTGGCTACTGTATCAGGCAACAAGCCCCATTGTTCTCTCATGGCCTATGCCACAGATGAACAGTGTCGTGAAATCTACATGGTTACACATAGATCGACAAAGAAGTACAAGAACCTCATGGAGAACCCCTGGGCGAGCCTCTTAATCGACACCCGGGATGAGCACAGTGGTCCGAGGCGCCTGCAGGGAAAAGCGCTCACGGTTAGCGGTGTATTCCAAGAAATCAACGATGAGACAAAAAAGGGACTGGTCCGTGAAATGCTTGTCGAGAAAAACCCCCACCTGAAGGCTTTTGCCCTCCAGCCTGATGTTGAAGTCATCTCAATCAAGGTGGAGTCTCTCCTGCTATTGGAGGGACTGACAGACTCCTATTTTGAGCAGGTTGTGTAGAATCTGTCTTGAAGTTATTCCAAAATCCTCACGCTTAACCTGCCAAAACAAAACCTCCATGAATCTGCAAAATAGGGTCAGAAAATCTCCGGCAGCCAGAATTCCATACTGAAATCCCCGCAGCGGCTTTACTTTCAGTCAAAAGGCCATATTTTGTTAATTGATAATTGTGGTCCTCACCGCCTCATATGCTAACGGTTAGGGGTCATTTCTTGCCATGAGAATTTGGGATATTCCTCCAGAAAAATTGTGTCGCCATCACCTTTTGGGTGAACACTGTGAGCTGCATGCTTTATGGGCCATCTTGACACAAGGCAAAAAGGGATACGCCAAACACCCGGAAACGCTGAGATGGAAAGGTAAACTCAAGGCCCTTTACGTCAGGCATGAGGCCCTTGTTTGGGAGATGGCCAGACGAGGATACAGACACGCCAGCGCGCTGTCCAGCGCGTTGGCAACAGGCGCTTCCAAGCAGGATGTATATGTCGATTCCTACAGCAAGCAGGTCCGCATGCTGCGGCAAAAGGGCTGTGGGTGTATGAAACCAATCGTAGAAAGGAAAGGCCAATGAGCCGCATAAGTCAAGACAGCATAGCGACCCTGGAGTTTCACCTCACCTGGAGAAGTGACCTTGGCCAGCATACGGAGGTGTACCGTGCTGAGCACGTCAATTTCTGGCGTGATATCCTCCCTGCAGAAGTGGCGCAGGGTCTGATGGAAAGCCGTGAGGGCGACCTCCTCCGTTTCTCCTTTACCCCCGGACAAATCACGCCAGCTTATGATGGCAAGGCAATATTCACGCTGGATGGTCGTCAGTTCGAACGGCGAAAAATCAACGGGCACCAAATCGAACCCCGTCTCGGACGTTTCTATCCCAAAGGGTTACTCAAGGGTCTGCCAAACGTCTTTCCCAACAACATGGAACCGTTCCGGTGCATCGGGTTGGACCAGTCACGCCTCGAAGTTGATTTCAATCATCCCCTTGCGACAAGGGCCATTGAATTGGACGTCGCTGTCAGAAGTGTCGGAAACAAGGAAAGCGACCGCGGTGGCAGGTTAACCGACTGGATGGCTGTTACAACAGATGGCCCCGGCATGCAGGTGCGCTGGAATGGAAACACGACCGACTTCTTCTCAGACAGTCCATTCGTTCGCGCGGATGAACACGATGATCGTGTCTTCTATGAGCAGCCCCGCTTGGTCACGCACATCGATAGCCGGGCCATAGAGACCATCAGCACCCTGTATGGGGACCTTCTGAAGCCGGGGATGCGGGTCTTAGACCTTATGAGCAGCTGGAGATCTCATATCCCTGATTCACTCAAACTGGAATCCCTGGTGGGTTTAGGACTGAACACGGAGGAAATGGAGAATAACCCACAACTGACGAGATACGTGGTTCATGACCTCAATGCAGATCCGGAGCTACCCTTTGATGACCAGACATTCGATGCTGTGATTTGCACAGTCTCTGTGGAATATATGACCCATCCCTTCAGGGTGTTTTTGGATGTAGCAAGGGTTTTGAAACCGCAGGGACTCTTTGTGCACACCTTTTCAAATCGATGGTTTCCCCCAAAAGCCATTCGCGTTTGGACCGAACTCAGTGAATTTGAGCGCATGGGATTGGTCCTTGAATATTTCTTGGGTTCAGGGACTTATCAGAACCTGCAAACCTATTCCGCCCAGGGGTGGCCCCGTCCGGTCACAGATCGCCATTATCCGGAGATCCAAACATCCGATCCAGTGTACGCTGTGTGGGGGCAGTCCTCGACCTGAACAGACCAAATAGGTGGAACCGCGGCTAAAGGGATGGTGAGGGTGTTGGTACCTTGAAGTGTATCAGCACCGGGAAGCAGGCCCCGTGGCAATTCTGGGGCCCAGGTGTGAAGACGAGTTGACGTCCGTATCTGCGCTGGTTCGTGTGTATGCGCCTTTTGTGAGGATCTCCTCTATTGTTGCCAAGACCTCTTCCCAGAACTTGAGCCTTTTTATCACGTATCCATCTGCCTGAGATAGACGGGGGTCATCCCGGTAACTATCATAGGCAGTCATGATGACGACGGGCAATTTCGGACATCCGCATTTTATGGCCTTTAAGAGATCAAACCCCTCAGGGCCATCCAAATAAAGGTCTAAAAGGACCAAATCCGGGCGGAAAGACGTGAGGTCTCCCTCCACGCTGCAGGCATCACCCACAGCTTGCACCTCGTATCCATCTGCGACCAATACATCAGAAACAAGTCGGCGGATGTAAGCCTGATCATCGACAACGAGTATCTTTGGCATTATGCCCTCCCCATTCTTTGAGGCCACAATGGCAAGAAACAAAGAGAGCCGTGGTTTTCCTCATCATTGTTTGCGCTGATTTCAACAACCTCGACGTCGCAGTCAGGAAACATACTCCGGAGGAGCATCACCAAGTTGTTTCTGCTTTCGGGTTGCCTGGTCACAATAACTATTCTTTGCATTTCTGCCCCCCCTCTCTAACAGTGTCGTTTCTCAAACATGTGGATTGCGATTGAAGTCCTCTAAAGCCCCCCAAAGGCTGCCCTCAGGCAGAACCTGCAGGGAATGCGTTCACTATGCGGTTCACCATGACAGGCGTTTATCACATATGGATCACAGTTATCTTACATTTTCTCCAAGTGTGAAAAAGTCCCTGCATCAAGTGTTGCCACCTGCAGAGAAAGGGTTACCTGCTGCAGGGAACTTCAATTGAGACCAGAGCGGCATGGGTCGCTTTCGAACAGTTCACAAAATCTCCATACGCCTGCCATGCAGTCGTGACGCAACTGTTCGTATAATAACAAGCGATAATCTGTGTTGGTTTACAACATGATGGAGGTAACAATGGATCAAAGAGAAGAACCCTGGCATGAGTTGCTCTTTATATGCCCAGAGTGCAGCGCAACGTTCAGACCGCACGCAATGAGCCTTCGCACAAGGTTATGCCCTGATTGTGAGGAGAATGTTCGGCGCAGATCTAAGCGGAGTAAGAGAATCTTGGGCTCATCTGAAGAGGCAAGATCGTCGGAGGAAATTCCTTGGAAGCACGGGTCGGAGATCAAGAATGGTGCTGTCTGTCCCCGTGCATAGCCTGGGGGTAAGGAGGTATTAAAATGGATTCGTACTTGAAAACATCAAAGGCGTTAATCAGAAAATCAGAGCATGAAGCAGAAATCTACAGCCCCGACCAGTGGGACCGTTGGGACGAAGAGCTTGTAGCAGACTTTGGCCGCTGGCTTGGTCGCCTCGGGAAAGCGCTCGCTATTCTGCTCACTGGCCTTCTTGCCGTAAGCGCCATATAGTCCACACGGAGAGGCCGCAAGGAATTCACCTATTTCATTCTCCTGCGCAATATCTCGCCCGTTACGCATCGTCATCCATCACTATTTCGGGCAGTCTCTCCACAAACGCTTTTATCTCATCTCTTACCCGGCGATAGTGGGCCATGGCCTCTTCTTCGTCTGCCGCGGTGGATGCAAGCTTGGGTGGGTCGTCAAAGCCTTTGTGGAGGAGCTTCGTCTTGGCGGGAAAGACCGGACAGGACTGCTGCGCATGATCACACAGCGTGATGACATAATCAAATTCAATGCCTTGTATATCATCCACGGACTTCGACCTCTGACCTGAAATATCAATCCCCACTTCCTGCATGACTCTAACCGCTTTGGGGTCCACGCCATGAGGATTGACTCCCGCCGAATAGGCTTCGATCACATCCCCCTTGAGGTGCCTTGTCCAGGCTTCGGCTATTTGGCTTCGACAAGAGTTACCTGTGCATAAGAATAGGAGTTTCGGTTTTGAAGTGGATGTCATTTCTCTTTGTCCCCGTAGCGGACTGCAAAAGTCATCAAATTGCCGCGAGTTTGGCTACCCGTGACAGATGGGGGTAAGGCAAAAGTGCTTTAACAACTATTGCTACACGATGAGTCTTCGCAGTCTGTCACCCAACTTGTCATACACCCTATCTGCCAGAACATTGAGCTGTCTCTCAACCGCACGGGGTTCAGGAATAGTCAGTGGTGCGACGAGGTTAAACCGTCCTATGCGAATTGGCCTGAGACGCAGTGTTGTTTCTACAGAAGCTATCT
>JASFIH010000073.1:0-5788 GCA_050122775.1 Deltaproteobacteria bacterium | reverse complement strand
ATTTGTCTTTCACCAAGAGGGATGGCATCCCGGTGTTATTGGAATCGTGGCATCCAGGCTGGTTGACCGATATGATCGACCCACTGTCGTTATTGCAGTGGATAACGGTATCGGCAGAGGTTCGGCTAGAAGCCCCAGGGGGTTCGACCTGTATGAAAGCCTGAGTGTCTGTGCTCGGTACCTGAAGAAATTCGGAGGTCATGAAACCGCAGCGGGTTTCACATTGAGGGCTGAAGAGATTCCAGCATTCCATGAAGACTTTGAAAAAATCGTATGCGAAAGAAGCCGGCCTGAAGATTTTCTCCCCGAACTCATTGCGGATGGCGAGATATCTCCTTGGGATGTCTCGGCTGAACTGGCAGATCAGCTCTCTGCGCTGGCTCCTTTCGGGACAGGAAACCCGGAACCCCTTTTCGTGCTTTCAGGCATGGACATCCTCTCCACCCGCAAGGTTGGGACACGCCATCTGAAGATGCGTCTACAGTGGGCAAACCCACCGAATCCAAGACAGGTAAGACCCCTTGATGCCATTTTCTTCAATCCGGGTGATGGGGTGCCTCAGGCAGGAAACACCTGTCGTGTTGCCTGTCATGTGCGCTGGAATCAGTGGAGAGACCAGAAAAGGATTCAGCTCATCATTAGGGATCTAGACGCGGAGAGTTGACTTCACGTTCCCTGGGCAGAACAAGTGCTGCTGAAAGGCGCAGTCCCCGCCTGGGCCCGGGGCTTCACCAGTTGCACGAAAACATCCTCTGTTGAGGATTGGATATGCCAAGGGGTTATCGCCTTGCAATCTTCATTTTTTTTGTCTATAAAATATCCCAGCTCTGAGGTGCTACGCCATGGCAAAAGTGTTTCGCCCAAGCAGAGGCGAATCAAGGATCCTTTCCAAGATTGAAACCTCCAAGGAACGGGCTCGCCAGCTCGCCATCCAGCAAACCAAGAATGTCCTAGAGCCCCTGAGCAACGCTGTGGCCATGAAGCTCATAGAGGAAAAGCTGATTCGGACGACCAGTAAGGAAGATATTGAAAAGCAGATTGCCACATCACTTGAAAAGCTGACTCGCTCAGATGAATTCGACATTGACTACCAAATTGCTCCGTTCAGGAAGCTTGTGTCCAAGCCGCACGTGGTAAGCCTCTACCTAACCGCCTTTGTTGTAGAGCAACTGATTAATCACAGAAGCGTTGAAGACATCTATGGTTCTGATGAGGAAATCTATAACTGCATAAACCGCCAGGTTTCCAGATTCATCTTCCGATGAGGGCGTCCTTTCACCCAAGGCTGGTTAACCCCCCTCTTGAAGATCCCATTCTTTTCATTCCATTCTTCTTTCAGAAACGTGCCCTGCTGTTTGATATGGGTGACCTCCACAGATTGCCCCCAAAAGAAATGCTGAAAATCACCCACGGATTTGTGACCCACACGCACATGGATCACTTCACAGGCTTTGATACGCTTCTGCGTATTTTTCTGGGACGCCAAAAGACCTTCTATGTGTATGGGCCACCAGGTTTTCTTCAAAACATTGAAGGCAAGTTGGCCAGCTATACTTGGAACCTGGTTGAAAACTATAGCTATGGTTTTGTCCTGAAGGCCACCGAAGTACATCCAACACACACACTGAACCAGGCCTATGACTGCAGGAGGAAATTTGTGGCAACGGGGCCGCCCGTGAAGGCCCCATTTGACGGCATTCTTCTTGCCGAACCGGCCTTTTCAGTCCATGCCATCCACCTGGACCATAAGGTTCCTTGTCTCGGCCTTAACCTTGAGGAGCGGTTTCACATCAATATTATGAAGGATGGTCTGAAAAGGCTTGAGATACCGGTCGGCCCGTGGCTTAGGCACCTCAAGCAGGCGCTATACGAGGAGTGTGACGCGGATACTGATTTTCAGGTGGTGTGGAAAGAGGCCGGAAAGGAGCACAAGCGTGGGTTCCGCTTAGGGGATCTTGCAGACCAGATCGCACAAATTTCACCAGGGCAAAAGATTACCTATATTGTTGATGTTGCTTTTGGTCATGAAAACGTCGATAAAATCATTGATTTTGCACGCAATGCCGACCATCTTTTCATTGAAGCGGCGTTCCTTGAGGCGGAGATCGACATTGCACGTGACAAGTATCATCTCACCGCAAGACAGGCAGGCATCATTGCCAGGAAAGCGGGGGTCAAGCGGTTTACGGTATTTCATTTCTCTCCCCGGTATGCCCACAACCCTCTCCTGCTCGAACAAGAAGCTGCGCGGGCTTTTGCGGAGACCCCCTAACTGCCATTTTTATGGGGTCTGCCAGAACAGTTATCCTTTCTGCACTTTAGGAGCCATTTCAAAACCTCACGATACGGCCTTCTGGTGTGCACGAGCCACTTTTTCGCTTGACATCAATAGTTACCCCCGCCCATACTCTGTCCGCTGTGGTCAGTGACGGCTGTGTTGTCTGCATAATAATGAAAACTCTTATGTTATGAGATGAACTACGGATTTTGCAATCAATGTAAGGGCAAAGTTCCCGTCAGTCACGTTGAAAGTGAGGGCAGGATCTATCTGACGAAGGAATGTGTCCAGTGCGGAGCTACCCAGACGCTGGTGTCTTCAAACGCCGAGGTATGGAGAAAGAAGCGTTTCTATGCTGGTTATAAGGATGAGGACGAGCAGGGCTGCCACCTTGACTGCTTGTCTTGCCACAGCAATCAGAATCCGATGATGGTATTTGTTGACGTAACAAATCGATGCAACCTGAACTGTACCATTTGTGTGGCAAACATCCAGGCCATGGGGTTTTCTTTTGAGCCCCCGTTGGCGTACTTCGACAAGGTCTTTGCCTATCTTGCCAACCTCAGCCCCCGACCATCGGTGAAATTCTTCGGCGGCGAGCCAACCGTGCGTGATGATCTCATAGATATCATCAATATGGCGCATTCCCGGGGCCTCTCCACCAATGTGGTCACCAACGGTATACGGCTTGCTGATGAGAAATATTGTGAAAGACTGCTGGCTACCGGCACCAAGCCGAATATCAGTTTTGACGGAAGAGATGAAGGTATATATCGCAAGTTGCGGGGCACCGGTCGTTGCTACCATCTGAAATTGCAGGCCCTTGAGAATATCCGGAAACATACCACCAGGAAGATTACCCTCATGTGTGTGGTAGGAAAAGGTATTAGTGATCACCTTATCGCCGATCTGGTTCAGTTCTGCCACGACAATACAGATTTCATCAACGCCTTGCAGTTTTTGCCAATCATTCCGACGTGGGAGCCGGGTACCGTGGATGCTGAAGCTACGACCATTGAAGACACCGAGAAGATCGTGGAGGAAGCGATACCTGGTGTGGAATTTGTGCCTGCAGGCATGCTAAACTTTCAGACATTCGCCAACTACTTTAGTGGTCAGCGGACGACGTTTGGCGATGCCCACCCAAACTGTGAAAGCGTCACGAAACTCATCTCGAACGGGACCTCGTTTGTCCCCCCATCACGATATCTGAGACGACCACTTCTTGAGATACTTGGGGAGCTCAGACGAAAAGACCGCCGGCTTGGGGAAAAACTTCAAGCTTTTCATAAAAGCGCAGCAGGGCGGATGCTTGGCAAGGTCGGGTTGGACAAACAAATAGCCCAAGCAGTCATACTCATTGGAGCGGCAAACACCATTCGCAAGTATGGCAATTTTTCGGAGATACTTGGACCTCACCGACTCTCAAAATTTTTGAGAATCTTGCTGGGCGTTGTCACTGGAAAGAAACTGAAAGAAGTCCTGGCGGGGAACACAAGATTGCACAACACCCTTACCATGATCGTACTCCCCTTTGGAGAGCTGATGGAGCTGGAAAGCGCCAGGCTTCAGCGTTGCCCGGCAGCCTTTGTATATGAAAATCCAGATACGCGCCAGGTGGGAACCATGTCAACATGCGCTTGGCTGCTTTACAAGGACAAGTTACTGCGGAAGACGACCGATCACTACGGACTTGCTCAGGCAGCCCGTATAAGTGAGTAAACGGGTGTGAGGGCGAGCGGGCGAATGTCCTTTATGTAGCGTTGAATCCCTACTGCAATGGCATCGGCCATATCCTCCTGGTAATCGGCTGAGTTCAACCTCTGACATTCTCTTGGGTTTGTGATGAAGCCAACCTCCACCAGTATGCAGGGCATCTGGGCACCTATCAAGACATAAAATGGGCCCTGTTTTACGCCTTTGTCTTTGATTCCGTCATGCTTTGCCTCCAACTCTTTGATTATGGCTTCCTGAACATAGCCGGCAAGACGACCTGATTCATCTTGCTTTGCGCTCTTCATGAGCTCTTTCAAGATATCTTCGAGGTCGCTGATATTTCTGGCTGACGTGGCATTCTCCCGCGCAGCCACCAGAATGGCTTCTTCATCGGTAGCCAAATTCAAGCAGTAGGTTTCCGTGCCACGACTGGCCATCTTCTTGTGCGCATTGGTGTGAATAGACAAAAAGAGGTCCGCGCCCTTAGCATTGGCAATGGCGGTGCGTTCTTCGAGGGAAAGGTAGACATCCGAATTTCGTGTCAGGATGGCCTCACATCCAATGCGCTGACGAATCTTGTCGGCCAATCTCTGGGCAATCTCCAGCGTGACGTTCTTTTCATGAACGCCTTTGAGATATCCGGATGCACCATAGTCTCTTCCCCCATGCCCAGCATCAATCACAATGCGCTGGACCCCGAGCGCAAGCTGTCTGGCCAAGGCGCCCTTGGGTACCTGTACGCACGGCTGTTCCGGTCTGTCTTTAATCCGCTTTTTGCATGATGTCTTGATTGGCACACCCCTGACATCCACAAGAATACGAAACGGATGCCTCAACGAAAATACCTGGAAGTGATCCACGGAGTTCATGTCCAAGACAACACGGACCATGTCGGCTTCATGCTGTTCAATAAGGGCATCATTGAGCAAGGCATCGACCATTGGCACAAAGGGCGTGACCCCCGGCCCGATGACTGCACGATTTAGATCAATCTGCAGACGCTCATGCCCACCGTCGACAACATCTCGCTTCAGGAGGCTGTGGGAAAAAGAGACCTCGGAGGTGACATCGATCACCACGCGGGCATATGTCGGACTGGACCAAAAGCGCACCCCCTTCACTTGAGCAAGCGCTCCGGCTTCAATCGTCCGAATCCCTTCTTGTCCGGCAGTTTTGTTGCTCAACGCATCAATCGCTCTCATTGCTTCTTCGCGGTGGCGACTCTCTGGAAAGCGTCTCAGCAAGCGCGTGAAATGATCAAGGGCTTCCTGTTTGTCTTTCACGCTGGAAGACAACGCATAGAGTTTGGCGAACACATGCGCTGTCATAAAAAGGGCGTCATCTGCCCTCGGGCCTTTTGGTTGGGCCATGTAAACAGACTGAAACGCCTTAATGCACATCATCCAATGGTATCGGGTTTTCTGTTTTTGCGGGTCTTTCAGGAGATCTTGGAAACGTGCTTCAGCATGCTGATAGTCTGTTTCAATCTGGTCCCCTTTAGCCATCGGCGGCAATGAAGCAAACACCCAGACTAAGGCGAGAAGCATCGCGGATATGTGACGAACTGGCAAGATCAGAGGCAATCTCACTGGATGATTGAATCCTGCTTCAGTTTTCGTTTGGTTTGGCACCTATCGCCGACGACGGGTTACTAGAAGCCATTTCAACACCCCATCTAACGCCCGATGGCTATGTTGAGAACCTCTTCAAAATGCTCACATACTCGCGTGTGTGCTGCGCTTTTTCATCGGCCCTCGCCTTCCCATCGAACGCGATCTGAGGTTTTGTAATAGC
>JASFIH010000072.1:0-5807 GCA_050122775.1 Deltaproteobacteria bacterium | reverse complement strand
TGTCAAGTTCAAGACAGCAGAAGAAGTCTTTGGGTTTGCCTGGGGTGACGTTGAACAACTGATGTTATCCGCAGAGGAAAAGGTCAGGCGGGTGGCAACCTCTCTGGACATAGCCCCCGAGCTTCCAGGGGCTTCAGATGAGATGGTCTCTGAAAATGATGCTAAGAAACAAAGCGAGCTCATTCGGGCGGTCAGGGAGATTTCCTTGCTTCAGGGTACCATCCAGAATGCAATGGAAGCCCGGGGTGAAGCATCCATGTTGAAGGTTGTTACACAGGGTCTGCAGATCTTATTTGATCTCCGTCGTTTCCTGTTCTTCCCGTATGACCGAGAAAAAGATGCCCTTGTGGGAAAGGGTGGTTTGGATCTGGATCAGGATGTGCTGATCCAGGAACTTGTGATACCCGTCATGAGGCAGAAGTCTTTACTGGCAAAGTCGCTCTCTCGGGGAACCCCACTCGACTCATTTGGCCGTCTGGCACAGGTTGAACCCAGCATTGTGGACCAGCAGATCATCCGCCTTTTAGGAACTGATGGGATACTGTGTTTACCGATGGTCGCACGCAGGGAGTTTGTCGGTGTAATTGTTCTCGGTGTGGATGGGGCGCAATGCGCTAATCTGTTAAAAGAGGCAAATCTTCTAAACATGTTCGTCAACCAGGCTGCTCTGGCGGTGGATGCCGACATTCTGAGACGACGTGAGGCGAAGTCGATTGAATCTGAAGGTATGACCGCCTCATCATCTGTGGCCCGAAAAGTCGCCCACGAAGTGAGTAACCCCCTGGGCATTATAAAAAACTATCTTAGGATTCTCGGCCATAAGTTGTCTGAGGATAACCCTGCTCAAGAAGACATAAGAATCATCAATGAAGAAATCGATCGCGTTGCCAGCATTGTTCGAAAGCTTTATAATTTTTCCGAACCCGACATACGGCAAAATGAACCTGTTGATATAAACGCGCTCATATCAGACCTTGTCAAGATCACCCACGAATCCCTCCTGCAGGAATATGGTATTAGGGCCCACCTTGGGCTTGAGCCATCCTTACCGCCTGTAATGACAGACAAAAACGGTTTGAAACAGGTTCTCATAAACCTTATCAAAAATGCGGTGGAAGCTATGCCCAATGGTGGGAATCTTTATGTAACCACGCGATGCGACTCGGACAACATAGGAAAGACACTTGGGAAAGACGCACAGGCCAATCAGCAGTATGTCGAGACGACCATTAGGGATGACGGGCCGGGAATCCCGGAAGTCATAAAGGCAAGGCTTTTTGAACCGTTCATTACTTCAAAGGGAAAGGGACATGCTGGCTTGGGTTTGTCTATCGCCCACAGTATTGTCAGGGAATTAAACGGAACCATCATCTGCGAAAGTGATGAAACGTTGGGGACAACTTTTAGAATCGTCCTCCCGGTAGGGAATGGGGATGCCCGTTAGCTTGCGGAGGTCATGATGCCCTATGTGCCGAAGGTCCTGATAGTTGATGATGAACCCCGTATGTGCGACAGCTTGAAGATTTTGCTATCAAGCCAGGGGTATGAAACCCAGACAGGCCACAGTGGCAAAGAAGCCCTGGAGTGCCTCTCTAGGAACAGCTTCGACCTCGTTCTCTTGGACATTGTGATGCCTGACATGACTGGCCACCAGATTATGGACTACATTAGTAGGCAGAATCAAGAGACGCTGGTCATCCTGATGACAGGGCACGCCTCCGTGGATTCTGCTGTCGAATCGCTGAGGAAAGGGGCGTATGATTATCTCAGAAAGCCTTTCGATTTCGAGCAGCTTCTGAAAAGGGTCCACAATGCCCTCGATCAAAGTCGGTTGAGAAAGGAGCACGAACTTGTCAGTGGAAAGCTTGAACTCACGGAAAAGCGTTATCAATTTTTGGTGAACGCTTCCCCGGATATCATCTATACACTAAACTACGACGGGATGTTCACCTTTGTAAGTGGGGCTGTTGAGTCACTTCTTGGGTATCAATCACACCAACTGATCGGGGAGCACTACTCATCCGTTATCCTTGATGAGGACGTGGAAAGGGCAAAATTCCACTTCGACGAGAGGAGAACCGGGACGCGTGCGACCTCGGGGATCGAATTGAGACTTAAGCGCCTTCAAAACGAAACTCGCCGCAATCGCAATGGATTTTTGACAGTGGAACTCAAAGCCATGGGCATATACGACCGACCCGTTGATGAACAAGACAAGGAGTTCAGGGGCACTTACGGAGTAGCCAGAGACATTACCGACCGTAAACGCCTTGAGGTTCAGTTGTTACAGGCCCAGAAAATGAAGGCCATAGGAACCCTCGCAGGTGGCATCGCCCATGACTTCAACAACCTGCTTATGGGAATCGAGGGGCACACGTCCCTGATATCTCTCAAGATCGATCCCCAGAGTCCCCATTTTGAGCATGTGAAGGGGATAGAGGATATGGTCAAGAGGGGGGCAGATCTGACAAGACAACTTCTGGGCTTTGCCAGGGGGGGCAAATACGAGGTCAAGCGTACTGACGTAAAAGAACTCATTGAAGAAAGTTCCCAGATGTTTGGCCGCACGAAAAAGGAGATTAGTATACATACACAATATGAAGAGGATGTCTACACGGTAGCAGTCGACCAGACCCAGATTGAGCAGGTCCTCCTGAATCTGTACGTGAACGCTTGGCAGGCCATGCCAGGGGGCGGAGACCTTTACATTCGGGCGGAAAACGTGACGCTTGACGAATTTGCAGCCAGGGCTTTTGGAGCCGGGCCGGGCAACTACGTAAAGGTATCTGTGACAGACACCGGCGTGGGTATGGACGAAGAAACGCAGCAACGCATCTTTGAGCCATTCTTCACTACAAAAGAGATGGGACGTGGAACGGGCCTGGGATTAGCCTCAGCGTATGGCATCATCAAGAATCATGGGGGGATCATCAACGTTTACAGTAAGAAGGGACAGGGGACCACCTTCAGTATTTACCTGCCTGCAATAGATGGGGTCACCTCTGGGCAATCGCCAAAACAAATGAAAAATGAGATCCAGCAGGGTCATGAGACGGTCTTGCTCGTAGACGACGAGGATATCGTAATTCATGTGGGCGAAGAGATGCTCAAAGAAATGGGATATTCGGTGCTCTTGGCCAGAAGTGGAAAAGAGGCGGTAAAGGTCTACAAGGCACATAAAGATCGCATTGATCTCATCATCCTCGATATGATCATGCCGGACATGGGTGGTAGTGATGCTTACGACGCATTGAAAGAAATCAGTTCCGATGTGATGGTCCTCCTCTCAAGCGGATACAGCATCAATGGCCAGGCGACGGAGATCATGGAGCGGGGTTGCAACGGGTTTATTCAGAAGCCTTTCAATCTCATTCAATTATCTCGTGCAATAAGAAAGATCCTTGACCGTTAGAATAGTCGGTTCATCCTGCCCAATCAATCCTGAAACAAAAAGACGGTTAGTGTGTGTCCATCCACGACTCTGAAAGAATCAATGGAAACTGGCGTAAGTTTCCAATTCATAAACCGGCAGTTTTTTCTCTGAGCAAGGCCGCACAAGGGTTTGCGCCGAGGCGTACTCAATGTACGTCGCAGGCACAAACCCACGGAGAACGCTGCTCAGGGGGAAAAGGGCCATTTATGGATGGAAACTAATGTGCAATGAAGACAAAGGCGCTCATAATTCACCAGGGCGCGTTGGGAGATCTGATTCTCAGCTTCCCGGCTCTTCTGTCCTTTAGGAATGACGCGCAGGTCTCTGTGGCCCTTTGGTGTGCAGGCGGGCTGGGCAGGCTTGCGCGTGAGCTCAATATCGTTGACGCGCACTTTTCTTTGGAAAGCGCCCTCTTTTCTTCCGTCTTTTGCGATGAAATCACGTCCCCTGCCAAAGCCTTCATAAACGATTATGATACGATTATCTTGGTCAGCTTTTCAGACGCGATCGCGTATCACCTCAGACAACATTATGGTGGAAAGGTTTATCAGATTGCCCCTAGACCTCCAGCTGATGAGAAGACGCATATCGCGCTGCATCTGACGGGGCAGTTTTGTGAAAAGGGCCTGATCAGAAATCGATGCTCCGCTGGTTCATGCCTACCCAAGACGAGATTTGTCTCATTGCGGTCCAATACGGCCACACCTATACAGGAACACATAGTCTTTATGCACCCCGGTGCTGGAAGTCTGAGAAAACGATGGCCGGTGGAAAATTTTCTTCGAACGGCATTAGAAGTTGAGAACGATAGTCTAGGAAAAGTCGTGTTTGTCCTCGGTCCGGCAGAATCAGACCTGGCACCAGTTATCAAAGAGGGGCCGGCAGGGCGCTTTCCCGTTTGTGAAGTGTCTGACGTTTATTCTCTTCCAGCATTGCTAAAGCAAGCCAGCTGTTTTGTGGGCCACGATTCTGGTGTAACGCATCTGGCAGCATTCATGGGAGTTCCCACAGTGGCCATTTTCGGGCCCAGCAGCGTTGAGAGATGGTCCCCGGTTGGCCTTGCCACGAGGGTGCTCAGGGGATCAGTACAGTGTTCTCCCTGTTTTGAAACTGATGGGGCTAATTGCAACGACCCTCGGTGTCTGACCGGCGTATCGATGCAGATGATCCTTGAAGCCGTCAAAGAACTGACGGTATCTGAGGGCCGCCTTGGTGGAAGACCTACCAAAAGCGCAGCTGTTAAATAGGTTCCTCGGATCGACTCTGGGAACCTTTGTCGGAGACGCACTGGGTGAACCCGTGGAAGGGTGGCCCCATTGGGCCATCCACGCCAAATTCGGACTCCTTGACACCATCATCCGGGAAGAAGGGCAGTACACTGACGATACGCAGATGATGATTGGCATTCTGGAAACGCTGCAAGAGTTGAGCGGGTTTGACCCTGCGGTCTGTGCCAGAAAATTCATGCAGAACTTCGAACCATGGCGCGGGTACGGCCGACGCATCTTCGGTGTTGTAGAAAGGATCGGGCGCGGTATTCCGTGGGAGGAAGTGGGCACCGACAGTTTTGGCAATGGCGGAGCCATGAGGATAGCCCCCATCGGTTGTTTCTATCACAATGACACAGAGGCCCTCAAAGAGAACGCCATTTTGAGCGCTCGTATCACACACAATCACCCGGAAGGCATCGCCGGTGCAGTGGCACAGGCAACGGCAGTGGGGCTTGCACTGCAATGCGGCCTATCCCAGGAAGCAATACAAACGGGCGACTTTCTGGACAGTATCGTGGACCAGGTAGTGGAGGTGGACCAGAGGTTCGCGGAATACATAGCCGATATTAAGACCATTCCAAAGGGCTCCCCAATCGGGACCATTCGGGCAATATCAGGCCGGTATGGGTTGACTCTAAAGGCCATCGAATCCGTGCCAGCAGCCCTTGCGGCCTTTCTATTGACAGACTGTTTCAGGGATGCCGTAGTGCTTGCCGTGAACTTGGGCGGTGATACTGATACCATCGGGGCCATGGCGGGCGCCGTCGCGGGGGCCTATTATGGGTATGAGCAAATTCCAGAATCGTGGCTAGCATCTCTCGAGAACGGAGCCAAGGGGCGAGAGTATGTGACCGGCTGCGTCAAGGATATCGTTTCTTCATTGTCGCATACCCTCAGTGAGGCAACTTAGCCCACGTTCTTTAGGTCTTGATTACAATAAGGTGGATGTGGCAAGCTTGTCTGTAAGTGTCTGGGGTGTGCCGTGGCTTTGCCATCGAACGCGATCTGGGCTTTTGAAATAGCTTATGGTGAGGTCTGTTTGGCAAGAGATTTGAAGTTGTAGTCAAATTCTTTTCTGAGGTGTTTTTCTTGTGAGCCTGAAT
>JASFIH010000071.1:0-5838 GCA_050122775.1 Deltaproteobacteria bacterium | reverse complement strand
AATGCATTCCACGTGAACCATGCAACGGCGCTTACCTCAGAGTCAGCATGGACAACTGGTTCTCCGGACAGATATGTTCCCTCCATCCAAACGGTGATGTAGTGCTTTTGACTGGCGTCAAAAAGGTCATTCGTGATCGCCCTGAATTCAACTTCAACAATGTTCACGCCGGTTTCTTCTCTTACTTCACGGATGGCGCACTGTTCCAACGATTCCCCGTACTCCAAATGACCGCCGGGTGTGGACCAGGTTCCCGCCCCGTGGGCTTGCTTGCGCCTAAGCAGAAGCACTTGCCCATCCTTTTGGACAATCACCCCCACGCCTATTCTTGGCATTTTCAGCATGGTGAAGTGCTTCCTTTCAAGGACACTTCTTGGAAACAAGCACGGCCTGGCGCCCCGGACAGGCTCTGGGCGTCTGCTGTCAGCTCTTCGTGTATGTGAACTTCGGGTTGGGGAGGATCGCTTCTCTTCGGCATCCAACGCCTTGCAGCAGCTGTGCCTTGTTGTAGATGGAAATGGCTGTATGCCTGCGTTCAGCGATTCTCCCCAACCCGAAGTTGCCTATCGATGTATACACCATGACCCCACCTTTCGATGTTGACAAAGGTTCAGAAAAACGCAATGGCATGAGAAAGGGACGATACGCATCAAATCGAATCCAAAAAACGCTTCAATGATTCCTGCCATGGCATGGGGTGGTAGCCGCTGAACTTGGTGAAAAGGGTCGTATCAAGCACTGAGTATGCGGGCCGCCTGGCGGGGCGCGTGAACTGCTCACTTGTGGTTGGCTCGATTCTGTTCTCAAGTCCTCTCAATTTGAGTATCTCCGTGGCAAACTCAAACCAGCTGATGCCTCCCCCTGTCCAATCCGTGAGGTGAGATACGCCAAAATGCTGCGTGCCGATTAATTGCATGACACCTTTTGCCAGATTCACAGTCCAGCTTGGGGACATGATTTGATCGTCCACAACCCTAAAAACCTTGCCCTCTTCCGCAAACCGCAGAATGGTGTACACAAAATTGGGCCCGTGTTTGCCGTACAGAGAGCTGGTGCGGATGAGATAATATTGGTGGAGGATAGATTGAACAAAGATCTCGCCCGCACGCTTGGACTCGCCATAGACACTGATCGGATTCGCGCGATCATCTGGCTGGTAAGGCTTGGTACCTTCCCCGTCAAATACATAATCTGTGCTGAAGTGACAAAAGGCGCTTTTGAATTGCCTGCAGGCGAGAGCTATATATTGCACCCCTTCCGCATTGACGCGAAAAGCTGATGCACGATCGCTTTCCGCTTGATCCACCTGATTGTATGCAGCGCAATTAATAACAAGATCGGGTGTGATCCTGCCGAGAACATCGAAGACTTGCTCTTTTTCTGTAATGTCCAATTGATCTTGGTCAAAGGAAAAAGTGTCATGCTCCCTTTCTACCAGGGGGATAAGGTCTTGAGCCAACATTCCCTTGCAGCCTAACACGACGACCTTCATGACCCGGTCCAGAACCCTTTGCTCTCACGGGACAATCTTTCCTTCAGCGGTTTCCACCACCACCCATTTTCCGCATACCAGTCCACCGTTCTTTGGATCCCCTCTTCGAAGGTCACCGCTGGCCGCCAGCCCAATTCGTCCTTAATCTTCTGGTTGTTCAAGGCATAGCGCAAGTCATGGCCCGGACGGTCCGCGACAAATGTAAGATACGATTCGTCTTTTCCAAACAGCGTCAAGACTTCTCGCGCCACATCAATATTCATCTTCTCGGTTTCACCGCCGACATTGTATGCTTCGCCCAGCCTTCCCTGGTTCATGATCAGGTCAACTGCACGGCACGCGTCTTCCACAAAGATCCAGTCCCGGACATTCAACCCCTTTCCGTAGATGGGCACAGGTTCACCCTCCATGAGATTGGTAATCATGAGCGGGATGAATTTTTCCGGAAACTGATATGGACCATAGTTATTGGAGGGTCTCACGGTCAGCGTTGGCAGTCCATACGTCTCAAAGTAAGCCCGGACAAGGTGATCTGCTGCCGCCTTGGTAGCAGCATATGGGGAGTTTGGACGAAAAGGGCTGTCTTCAGAAAAGAGACCACTTTCACCCAAAGTTCCGTAGACTTCGTCCGTGGATATATGCACAAAACGAAAAGAGGGGTCGTGCGAAAGGATTTCTATCCAGTGTTTCCGCGCACTTTCAAGAAGTATGTGGGTGCCGACCACGTTGGTCTGCACAAAAGCACTTGCTTCCAAGATAGACCGGTCAACATGCGATTCCGCCGCAAAATGCACCACACCCTGAATGCGGTTTTCTTCAAGCAGCCACTGAACCAAGAGCTCGTCCGTAATGTCCCCCAGGACAAAACGGTAGCCAGCATCGTTGTTCAAGCCCTTCAGGTTGTCCGGGTTTCCGGAATAGGAGAGCTTATCCATATTGATGAGCGCAAGTTCGGGATATGCTCGACGCATGTACTGCACAAAATTCGAGCCAATGAACCCGCATCCGCCCGTTACGAGTATTGTCCGTTTCAACTGATGACTCTCCTTTCAGGGAAATTTGACATGCGAATGTCTGTAATGCTCACAGCGTTACATGGGGAATACGCTCGCTTTGCGGTTCAGGCAACGCGATGCCTGTGACATTGGCCGAAACCACAATGTCCATCATACCTCAACCACATTGTTGTCCCCAATGAGCAGGCGTAAAGCGCGGCTTTGGTTTTTCGGGTGGATCACCCTCGCTTCTCGCCCAACAAGGCTGTCTTCAAGTCTTGCTATGTTCTCAATGTGACAGTTATCAAGGATGACCGAGTGTTCTATGGCTGAATTGATTATCCGCGTGCCATGGCCGATGGTTGTATGAGGGCCAATAAACGAGTCCACGATCTCACACTTCTTTCCAATCACAATAGGACCCCGGAGTCTGCTGTTGACAATCTTGGCAGTCCTTTCCATCTGGACGCGTCCGGTGACATGGCTCTTGCGATCCACTTTTCCTTGTACATCGCGTTTGATGTAATCATCCAGGACAATCGTATTGGCTGCCAGGAAGTCATCCTTCTTGCCTGTGTCAAGCCACCAGTCTGCAAGGACCTCCCCTCTCACCGACTTACCCATGCGCATCAACTCCTGAATGGCATCTGTGATCTCAAGTTCTCCTCGGGCAGAGGGTTTAATGCGCTCAATGGCCTTGTGGATGCTTGAGGAGAAGAAATAAACACCTACCAGCGCCAGATCAGAAGGTGGCTTCTTAGGCTTTTCAACCAGCCTTGTAACCTCTCCCTTCCGGTTCAAGACTGCTACGCCAAACGCACGGGGGTTCTCCACCTTCTTGAGGAATATGAGCGCGTCGAGCTTTCCTTGGTGAAATGTCTCCATGAACTCCCGGATACCTTGTGCAAGGAGATTGTCTCCAAGGTACATCACAAAGGATGATTTGCCGAGAAAGGGGCGGGCCACCTTTACCGCATGGGCCAACCCCAAGGGCTGTTCTTGCAGAATGTATGTGACTTGCGTGCCCCAACGGGTCCCCTTGCCCAGAAACTGACGCACATCTTTCTGGGTTTCCGGAGACACTACAACACCAACGTCCTTGATACCCGCATCCTGAATGTGTTGAAGCACATAACCCAAGATCGGTTCATTGGCAACCGGAACGAGCTGTTTGGGCATGGTATGGGTGAGAGGCCTGAGCCGGGTTCCCTTGCCACCGGATAGTATAAGAGCCTTCATGCGTTTACTGCCTCCTCTTTGTCTTGTTTGGTCGTTCTGCGCCACTTGGTCCACCATGGCCTATCATCGAACGACTCCCAGTCGACCGGAATGGCTTGTCTTGGAGTAGACATCCAAGTCGAGGAACGCTTTCTTTCCTGTGCAAAGCTGATGATACCCCATGGTTGCTATCATAGCCGCATTATCCGTGCAGAGTTCGGGACTTGGGACATGCAGAACAATGCCAGCCTCCCCAGCCGCTTCGGTCATCCGCTCGCGCAGTCTGCGGTTTGAGGCTACACCGCCTACCAGTGCCAGGTGTTGACAAGCTTTGGCCTTTGTGGCTGCAATGGCTTTTTGAACGAGCACATCGACGACGGCTTCTTGAAATGCTGCTGCAATATCTGGTATCTCGCTGTCGCCAGGTTTTTGGGTGGCCACGTGACGTGCCACGGCCGTCTTGATTCCGCTAAAGCTGAAATCAAGGCTAGCCTCGTCAAGGAATGCTCTGGGGAAGCGCATTCGTTGTGGGTCTCCTTTTCTCGACAGCTCGTCGATCACTTGCCCTCCAGGGTATCCCAGCCCGAGCACCTTTGCCACCTTATCGAAGGCCTCTCCCGCTGCATCGTCTCTTGTCTGGCCCAAATGTTCGAAGTCCATAGGCCCGGTCACATGGCAAAGGTTCGTATGCCCTCCGGACGCAAGGAGCACCACAAAAGGGAAGGGCGGGGGGGTTGGTTGAAGATAGACCGAGGCAATGTGCCCGTGGAGATGGTCGACCCCTGTCAGTGGAAGCCCTAATGCGTAGGCAAAGGCCTTGGCAAAGGAGACCCCCACAAGGAGAGCTCCCACGAGACCCGGCCCACACGTGACGGCAACCCCATCGATGCCATTGGAACCCATGCCAGCATCTTCCAGTGCCTTATTCACCACCGGGACAATCTTTTCCGTATGCTTCCGGGATGCCAGCTCTGGCACAACACCACCATAAGGATGGTGGATGGCCACCTGTGACCAGATGACATTGGACAAGATGGTGCGCCCTTCCGAGACAACAGCAGCACCTGTTTCGTCGCAGGAGGTTTCGATGCCCATGACCAGCTTACAGTGTCTTGAATCCCGAGTTTCTGTCATGCTTGGCTGCGTAAAAGGACAAGTGCTCTATAGCAGTTCTCGAAAATATGTCCCGATTGGTCTCAGGGACCATGCCTCCGCTCTAGCCGGTTTCAAAATCCCTTAACGGCTCTCTAAAGCCTTCAGCATTAGAGCCCAACAGACGTTGTCATTCTCAATCCTGGCTCAGCCATCTCCTGTGGTCATGGCGGGCCATGTTCCAGGTCAACGTCTTGGAGGCTCACCACAAAACGCTTCAAAGACATCCCCTTCACACGGCAAAGGTCTATGAGCCTATTCTGATTCTGCTCAGACATGCCACGACACGAAATGATGAAACCGTTAACCGAGATCTTTTCCAGGATCTTTTCAAGGTCAGCACCGGTTCCCATGACAGGATACCCGTCAAGGCGTTTTCCCACTTTATTTGTATCGTCGTCAATGAATCCTACTGGCTTCACAGCAAAACGCTTATTGTCCAGAATTTCTTTCAGGAGGACCTGTCCACCGTGCCCCGCACCGTAAATCAGAATGTTCTCTCCCTTGAGCAATCGATGTTTCATGAATTCACGAAAAGAGCGAAACGATGCCCGTGAACCTACCAAAAATGCTGTCGTCAGGAACCAGTCGATTAGAAAAACCCCTTTCGAGAAGGAAATGAACCTGTAGAAATAGGTTACGAAAGCCAGGGAAAGGAGCGTTCCCAGGAAACTGGCCTTAAGGAACACAAACGCATCGCTCAATCCCACGTATCGCCACATGCCCCGATAGACACCAGTGGCATAAAAAGCCACAAACTTGCAAATGATAATGGCGGGGAGCGACTTGAGAAAGCCCTTGAAGAAGATGTTGAATTCCCGGCCAAAGCCAAAACGAAGCCGATAAGACAAGTAGTAGGCAAAAGCAACCAGGACAAGATCAAGGGCCACATGGAACAGCTGACGCTTGAAGGTTATTTCCAAGATGATAGGTGTGTAGCGGCCCTCTCGAAGGACAGAGAACTCCTTTTCAGGGTAGACT
>JASFIH010000070.1:0-5856 GCA_050122775.1 Deltaproteobacteria bacterium | reverse complement strand
ATACGCCCAGTAGGGTCATTTTCGAGGCGGATCATCTCCTGATAAAACGCGGGTTGTGGTCACTCTTGTTTGGCAGGTCACAGTATTCCTTTTACTGTAGGGCATACGAGGGCGATGTGCGTGGAAAGATTTCCTTTGATAAAGTTCCCGGCGGGGGCTTGATGGACACGGAAATGACATTAGAGGGTCTGCATATAGGGGGTTACCCCTATTTTCCTGACCTCATTGGACGCCCTGTGGAAGGAAGGTTAGGTGGCAACGTTTCATACAGTGGTCCAACCAGTAGCATGTTAGCGGGCTCAGGGGAGGCACAGCTGAACGTGTCAGATGGCAGGGTGGAGCTCCTGCAACCATTTCTTACCTTGAAGTCAATTGACTTCAGTGAAATGAAAATCGATATGGCGCTCAAGGAACAAAATATAAACATAACCCGCATTGCGTTGAAGGGACAACAACTGCAGGGATCCTTGTCCGGAACTGTCACTTTGGCAAGAGACCTTGGAAATAGCACCCTTAACCTCAGAGGTGAGATTCAGCCCTTTGCCGCACTTTTCAAGAACACTGAAGGCGGTGTGAACACGGTGGCGCTATTCAAAGAACGTCTGACCAAGGGAACCCTCTCCTTTGAGATTAACGGAACCCTGAAGGAGCCATCGATCAAATTCACATAGTAGGCTGCGGAATCCATGCCGAAACGTTATCACACGATTTTAAACCTTGTTGCATTATCCATCATTATCTACCTAGGGGTAGACATCTTTTACACATTTCTCAGCATACGGCTGAGTCAACATGGGGCCAAGATAGTTGTGGCACAGCCTGGCCCTGACACGACGGTGGAGTCGAAGCCCCCTTTTGAGCAATACCAAGCGATCATGGACAGGAATATTTTTGGTTCGACAGACACCATCATTCAGGAAGTGGAGCCGGAAGATATTGAAGCGCTGGAACCGACATCCCTGAAGATCTCCCTCCTGGGAACGGTCACCGGTCCCTCTCGGAACACGTATGCTGTCATAGAGGAGACCCAAAAGAGGAAACAGGGACTGTTCAGGGTCGGAGACAGTATTGAAAATGCCACCATAAAAATGATTTTGAGGGGAAAGGTTGTTTTGAGGGTTGAAGACAGGGATGAGATCCTCACCATGGAAGAGGCGGCCGCCCAGCCAAAGGAAACGCAAAGGGGTCAGGTGGCGTCAGGGCCCTCCCGGGTACCGGCTGGATCGGAGACAACCATAACGGTTAACCGTTCAGAAATCGAGGCATCCCTGAGCAACATAAACCAACTGTTGACCGAGGTTCGTGTGCGCCCCCATTATAAGGATGGCAAGCCGGATGGATTGGCTATTAGCAGGATCAAGAGAGACTCATTCTTTGCAAAATTGGGATTAAGAGATGGAGATGTTGTCCGGGCAATTGATAATGCGAACATTAGGAGCCCTGATGACATATTGGATTTGTACAAAAAGCTCAAAGCAGGTTCTCGTGTTGGCGTACAAATAGACCGAAGAGGCCAACAGCAGACTCTAAACTATAACTTCAGGTAAAGCCTTGTATACGTCTTACTTTGGTTTTAAGGAAAATCCTTTCAGTCTGACACCCGACCCAGACTATCTGTATCTCAGCCGCCATCACAAGGAGGCCTTTGATCACCTTGTGTATGGGACCAACGAGCGAAAAGGTTTTATCGTCATCACAGGCGGTATCGGGACAGGGAAGACCACTTTGTGCCGGGCGCTCCTCGAAACGCTCGACGCCTCTATAAAAACAGCTCTAATATTCAATGCCTATATCGCTGACATGGAATTGCTGAGGACAATTAATCAGGAATTTGGCATCGGAGCGGACGTGCAAGGTCAAAGCAAGAAGGACCATATTGATCGTCTGAATCAGTTCCTGCTCGAAACCCACGGTCAGGGTGGCAACGCAGTACTATTGATCGACGAAGCCCAGAATCTTTCTCATGCTGTCCTTGAACAAATACGGATGCTGTCGAACCTTGAAACGGAAAAGGAGAAATTGATTCAGATCGTGCTCGTAGGTCAGCTCGAATTGAGGGAGCTTCTTGCTTCACCTGCCCTGAAGCAGCTTGATGAGCGCATTATGGTACGATATGACCTCAAGCCTCTCGATAGGAAAGATGTCCAGGGCTACGTGGAACACCGGTTGGTCGTCGCAGGGGGAAGGGGAAATGTCAGGTTCACAAACGGTGCCATAGAAGCCATTTATGCTTACTCTCAAGGCAACCCGAGGCGAATCAACGGCGTGTGTGACCGGGCACTTCTGATCGCCTACTCGAAGGACGAGTTCACGGTATCCAAGAAGACAGTCCAAAAGGCGACGGAGGACATTCGAGGCGACATAACATCTGATCACGCCTATGCGACGGTTTGGCCCCGAAAGAAACTGGCGCCTGCGTCGGTGCTCTTGCTCTTTGTGCTTGTGTTGCTGGCTGGCTTTGCCGGGTGGAACCTCAGAAGGGGGATTTCCACACCCGTTGCAGACGAGACCACACCAACGTCCGGACAACCCGGGGCACTTACGGAAGCAATGAATGCCAAGGGCCGGGGCAGACACTTGTCATCCGCCACAGGGATTATGGGATCTGCAAGCGAAGGCGTCGCATCCATGCCCGAGCAAGCTGCAACTGAAGGCACTGGCTTGTTTCTTACTCAAGAGCATAGCCTTGCAGGGCTTTTCAGGCTCTTCGATATCAGGGAGGGTGAGGACGCCCTTGGCACACAAAACGTCCATCTCGGTCTGTATTTGTTCCAGGGTGACCCTGAGCATCATATTATGTTCAAAAAGCCTTTCTGGGTCCGCGTGGGTGATCCCAAACGCCACGCGGGCTTCAGTCAGTCTGGGATTCTTCCCTCCCCCCGGTATCTGTTGATCCGCGAAGTAACAGCAGATGGAGCCATTGCCGTGGATGTTCATGGCAAAGAGCACCCGATAACCAGGGACTTCATTATGACCCACTGGGGCGGAGAGGCGTGTTGGGTATATCCATACGAGGACTACGAAGTCAACTTGGCCAAGGGGATGCATGGTCAAGATGTCATAAGACTCCAGTATGCACTCAATGAACTGGGTTATTCTCTACAGCCAACAGGGATTTATGATAACCCCACAGTTGCTCAAGTGGCGCGGTTCCAAAGCGACTTCGGTTTGGTTGACGATGGAATTGTCGGCACCCGCACAAAGGGCTTGCTGTTTCAGATGACCAATGAGCTACATTCATGAGGCCCTGAAGAAGGCCCGAAAAGAAAAAGAAGTCCGGCATCAGCAGTACGATGGGATTACGCTCAGGCCCGGAGGCAAATTCGAGTTCATTTCTGGCAGAGCACTTTGGCTGGGCTCTTTTTTCCTTGTCTTGGTTGCTTTGGCGGCCTATTTGTGGTTACCCTCCGGGAGCACCATATCTAGCATTCGCGTGACTGCACCGCCTGAGGTAGTACCACAACCACAAACCAAGGAAGGTGCTAATGGTTTGTATGAAAAGGCGAGGGTCTTTCAGAAAGATGGCCGTTTTGAGGAAGCCAAACAACTCTATGAGCAAACCCTTAGCCTTGCGCCTGACCACGTGAATGCCCTGAACAACTTGGGAGTTATAGAGATTCACAACAAGAGATACACAGCGGCCCGAGCGTCGTTTACCAAGGCCATTCAACTAAAACCGGATTATGTCGATTCTCACTACAATTTGGCCTGCCTCTACGCGCTTGAGGGGGGGGTGTCACAAAGTCTTACCTATCTGAGAAAGGCGATGTCCCTCGACCAATCGGTTGTGGAGTGGGCGCGACAAGATCCAGATCTTGGAGGCTTGCGTGGGCTGCCCGAATTTGAAGCAATGGTGAGCGCTGTGAAATGAGCCAGTGTCCATTGATTGTTTCAGAGTCGCGGATGGGCATAAGGTGATGCATTTGTTGAGGTCTGTGGGAAATAGTTGAAACGTGGACGCTGGTTGATGCTGCAAAGAAGAGAATAGGTAGGCGATGAACAATATGACAGTGGACAGAAGTGAGAAAAGGGCACGCACAAATTTTCTTTGTCTGTTCTGCGTGGGACTATGGCTGCTCGCAGGGTATTCTATGGTTTATGGAGCACGTGTCGCAGGTGAAGAAGGCGTGACACCTGCAGCGCCCCAAGCTACTGGACCCGAAGCTGGGCAGCCCGCTGCCGTACCGCCGGCCGAGGAGCCCACGGCGGAAGGTGTGATGCCACCGGAGGCGCCAGAGGCTGCTCCCCCTGCTGCAGAACTACCGGTCACTGGGGGTCGAGAGAAGCGGTGGAGACCTGCGGCACCTGAAGGAACCCCGCCTTCTGTTGCCACACCACCTGACGAGGGACCTCCATCAGTTGCCCCACCTCCGAGGGTTCCGGTTCGTAAACGGCCTGTTCCCGCACAACAGCAAAGACGCCCGGAGCCAGCCCAAATCTCGGCAACGGAGACGCCTGACGAACGTTACGTGACCATCGATTTTGACGATGTGGAGATCACCCTTTTCATCAAATTTATCAGTGAACTGACCGGCAAAAATTTTGTCGTTGATAAAGCGGTCAGGGGAAAGGTGACGATCGTCTCCCCCACCAAGATCTCTGTGGACGAAGCATACAAGGTGTTTGAATCGGTTCTGGAGGTCTATGGGTTTGCGACAGTCCCAGCGGGGAGCGTTGTCAAGGTCGTGCCAGCAGTCGCGGCCCGTTCCAAGAGTATCGAAACCCGGCTTCGCCAGGAAGCAATCGACCCTGAAGACAGGGTCGTGACACAGCTGATTCCTCTTGAGTATGCTGACCCGGACGAACTGAAGAAGCTTTTTGCTCCCCTGATATCGAAGAGTAGTGTCATCATCTCATACGCCCCAACAGCCACGCTGATTGTGACGGACGTCCTTTCAAACATCAATAGGCTGCTGCGCATTGTGAAGGCCGTAGACGTGGTTGGTATTGGCGAAGAGATATCCGTAGTACCCCTTCAGAATGCCACGGCATCGGTCCTGGTTAATTCGCTGACGTCTGTATTTCAGACTACAGCGCGGAAAAGGGGTGCTCCTCAGGCTCCCGGTATCAAGATTGTTGCAGATGAGCGAACCAATTCCCTGATCATTGCAGCCACCGAGGACGATTCGATCAAGGTCAAACAACTGATTGAGCTTCTGGACAAGGAAATTCCAGAGGGAGAGGGAGATATTCGGGTCCATTATCTTCAAAATGCCAGTGCTGAAGACTTGGCGCAGGTTTTGACAGCCCTCCCCACCAGAGAGGGCGGACCTCCGCAGAAAGGAAGGCCCCCCCTCATCTCCAAGGAAGTCCAGATTGTGGCGGACAAGGCGACCAACTCGCTGGTCATCACGGCAAACAAGGATGACTACCTTATCCTCGAGGATGTCATCAAGAAATTGGATATCCCCCGGACAATGGTGTACATCGAGGCTTTGCTCATGGAAGTCAGTCTGAATAAACAATTCTCGCTCGGGGTGCAGTGGCAGGTCGCAGACGATATCGGCGGCTATGAAGACAGAGACCTTGGCATGTTCGGAGCCTCCACGCCGCCACAGAGTCAGCTTCCATCGCGTGATGCGACAACAGAGATCGTTAGTCTCCCTACCGGGTTTTCGTTTGGGGTTCTGGGCGAAACCATCAACATCAGTGGGATTGAATTCCCCACTATAGGAGCCGTTGTGCGGGCATACCAAAGCGATAGCGACGTGCATATCCTGTCAACACCGCAGATTATGACAACCGATAATGAAGAGGCCCAAATCATCGTCGCAAAGAATATCCCTTTTCTGACCAGACAGGAAACATCAGCAGCAGGAGTGGACTATAGCAACTACGAATTCAAGGATGTAGGCG
>JASFIH010000069.1:0-5880 GCA_050122775.1 Deltaproteobacteria bacterium | reverse complement strand
TTGGGGGAAGCCGCAGCCACCGAAGTGAAACGAAGGTGGAATGCGGAGGGGGAAAAGCATCCCCCAATGCTAAGTCACTGCAAAAACAAAGGTTGGAGACATTGGAGTGAAAAGAAATACCCCGACTCCTCAATTGTCTGAGTCCCGCAAGGCGGGACGAGTTTTTGCATTTTAGCTGAGCGAGCCTTCAGAAGGCTGAAGAATGGTCAAACCGGCGAGAGCGGAGGTGTGCTCCCTCAGACCAATCGAAACATGTTTTTGAGAACTACTATAGTCGCCAGCCACAGGGGGCACGTTGGATGGATCTTTCAGACACCAAGCTCATGACTGACCGGCAGCGATCCTGCGATGGGCCATCATGAAAAAACTTGCCTTTTGGCTGATCTTGTTTGGCGGAGCATATCTGACTTATCGCATGGCTGAGGGATACTGGGTTGTTGGGTTCATTGGATTGTGGCTGGCCATTGGTCTTCTATTCAAAAAGCTCCCTACAGGGGATGCATTGCGCCTCATCGGTTTTGTCGTGCTCTTCATGGCCATTATGCTGGGAGGCGGTATAGTCCTGGCGAGGCGCTGGGGAGAAACTGTCGCTGGCGTTTGGATTTTTGTATGGATTGTTCTACTCGCGGTCTTCCAAAAACGCATCATACGGATGATACCGGTTCTTCGTATTGCGCAGGAATTTGAAGATGTGCTGAAAGAAAGATCAAGACAGTAGCTGGATCTCTTTTCTTAAGGCGCTATTTTGCAGCGTCTCTTTGCGGAGGGCTATAACATATGGAGCGATATATTAGAGCCATTGCAGGGAGTTTCGTCTTGATCTCTCTGGCGTTGGGCTATCTACATAGTCCCTATTGGCATCTTTTTACGGCGTTCGTGGGTCTCAACCTTTTGCAGTCCGCATTTACAAAATGGTGTCTGATGGAAGATATCCTGGGTAAATTGGGCCTATCAAAGAGCTGCTAATCGTCTCTTCGGACTGGCACTCTTAACACGCTTACGACAGCGGAGTTCGATAATGAAAGCTGGTACATTTCTGACACGGGCCTCCATAAACCATCCCAAACTGATTGCCGGCCTTGTGGCCTTGGCCACCACCTGTCTACTTCTCTTGGCCGGCCTGCCGAGCCTATGGCCGGATCGCTTCACTGCCCTAAATCCACTGAAGGTAGATACCGATCCAGAAAATATGCTTCCCGAAGACGAGGCCGTGCGGGTTTTTCATAGCCAGATGAAACGCGAGATGGCCTTGTATGACATGGTTGTCCTGGGGGTCGTGAATGAGATCCACCCCGATGGTGTATTTAATCCAGAATCACTGGCCAAAGTCTATGAACTGACCCAATATGCCAAGACCCTGCGGTGGCCTGATCCCAAGAACCCAGACAAACATGTTGGGGTCATTGAAATTGATGTCATCGCCCCTTCGACCGTGGAAAACATAGAACAGGCCGGACCTGGGACAGTTAACTTTGAATGGCTCATGCCCTCGCCGCCCAAGACGAGGGAGGAAGCCTTGGCCGTTCGCCACAAGGCTGAGCGCATTCCTTTCCTGAACGGAACGCTCGTCTCTGAGGACGGAAAGGCCTTGTGTCTGTATCTGCCGATAACATCCAAAGACATCAGCTATGAGATCTACTCCCACCTGGAAAATAAGATCGCCGAGTTCCATGGCAATGAAAGATATCACATCACGGGCCTGCCGGTAGCCGAAGACACCTTCGGGGTGCTGATGTTCGAACAGATGGCCATTTCTGGCCCGCTTGCCATGGTCATCATCTTTTTGCTGATGCTCCTATTCTTCCGGAAACTGATTCTGATTATCTTACCCCTGATTGTGGCCATGGTGTCTGCAATTTTCACGATGAGCCTGCTTATCATCTCAGGAAAAACAGTCCACATCATGAGTTCCATGATTCCCATATTCATTGTCCCTATTGCAGTCCTGGACGCAGTGCACATTCTGTCGGAATTTTTTGACCGCTACCAGGCCACAAGAGACCGCCGAACCACGATGATCGGGGTCATGGACACCCTCTACACGCCCATGCTGTATACGTCCCTGACTACCGCCGTCGGCTTCGCCTCACTTGCACTCGCTCCGATTCCTCCGGTTCAGGTCTTTGGACTGTTCGTGGCCGCCGGGGTTCTGGTGGCCTGGATCCTGTCGGTAACGTTTATCCCAGCCTATGTCATGTTCATCAAGGAAGAGTCACTCCAGAAATTCGGGACAGTTCATGTGGAATTCGAAGAGGACCACCCATCGTTTCTTGGCCGCATCCTTATCCGGACAGGGCAGATGACATATAGGCACGCTAAGCTTATCATGGTGATTACCATCATCATAACCCTTGTGGCAACGTACGGGATCAGCAGGATTCGTATCAATGACAATCCCGTAAAGTGGTTCTCTCCGTCCCATCCCATACGGGTTGCCGATCATGTGTTGAACGAACATTTCGGGGGAACATACATGGCCTATCTGGCCCTGGAGGCTGAACTGGCTGAACAGGTCCCGGATCAGTATGCGGCTTCCGTCACGAAACGCATGTCGGCCCGCGTTGCTGAGCTGGGGGAAGAGATACCGGCATTGCTCCCAGTATTCCAAGCGCTGCGGCAAGAGACGATGCGACTTGGCCATGAGGCAAAGTCAGAAACGGACCTGATAGATCAACTCGAAGCCTTTGTCACGTCTCAACAGTTTTCAGCACCCGCCGATCAGATGGAAGCCTTGGATGAGGCTCTCTTGTTTCTTGACCAAGAAAGACAAAGGGACGAGGTCTTCAAACAGCCCGAAGTGCTGTCATATATAGAAGGCCTGCAGAAACACCTGCTTACCACCGGCGTCGTCGGCAAATCAAACTCCCTTACAGACATAGTCAAGACGGTCTACCGTGAGCTGATTTCAGGTGAGGCCACAGATTTTAGAATCCCGGATTCGGTCAACGCCGTGGCTCAGAGCCTGATCACCTATCAGAACAGTCATCGGCCCCAGGACCTTTGGCATTTCGTGACGCCGGATTACACCAAGTCGGTCATCTGGATCCAACTCAAAAGCGGCGACAATACAAACATGTCTAAGGTCGTCAAAGATGTTGATCGCTACTTTGCAGCAAACCCGCCACCGCAGTCGCTCACACACAAATGGTTCGGTTTGACCTACATCAATGTGGTTTGGCAACAGAAGATGGTCGCGGGGATGCTTCGGGCCTTTCTCGGAAGTTTTCTCTTTGTTTTTGTGATGATGTCGCTTCTCTATCGTTCGTCACTGTGGGGCGCGTTGTGCATGATCCCGTTGAGCGTGACCATCGCATTCATTTATGGGGCTATTGGCTTGACTGGTAAGGACTATGACATGCCAGTCGCCGTGCTTTCGTCGCTTAGCCTCGGCCTTGCAGTCGATTATGCCATTCATTTCCTATCTCGCAGCCGGAGGATCTATGAAGACCGCGGTTCATGGGCCGATACCGTTGGCCCAGCGTTTGGAGAGCCGGCCCGCGCCATCACCAGAAACGTGTTTGTTGTTGGTATGGGCTTTCTTCCCCTTCTGCTGGCCCCGCTTGTGCCCTACCAGACAGTCGGGATATTTGTGGCAGCGATCCTTTTGACAGCAGGAGTAGCAACACTTTTGATATTACCATCCCCAATGACTCTTTTGGAAAAATGGATTTTCCCTGAGTTTGAGGCCCGGGCCTTTGCCTGTAAGTGCATAACGTGCAGCGTAACCGGTGCCGCTGCCGTGGCCCTTGTGGCATTGAATCTCTATGAGTTCTTACACTTGGGGTGGACGTCCCTGACCTGGATCAGTTTGGGAGTGATTGCTGGGTTGGCCGGGGCTTGTGCGTTGGTGGGACGTGGATCCAAATGTCAGATAAAGCCGAACGTGAAGAAAGGAGAGATGTGATGATGACAAAGGTGAGATGGTTGGCCCTCACCGTTTCCACGCTGGCACTCATAGCTGGTGTCTGCGTTCAGGGAGCAATTGCCGGGGACTTAACGGTGAAAGAGATTGTCGATAGAACCGAACAGGTTGCTTATTATCAGGGGGAAGACGGTCGCGCCAAGGTGTCAATGCTTATTACAGATACACAGGGACGCAACCGGCACCGGCAGTTCACCATCTTGCGTTGGGATCAGCCCCCACCAAGTGAGCAGGCGGGGAACCACTACAGAGGCGACCAAAAGTATTACGTTTACTTCAACCGGCCTGCAGATGTAAACAAGATGGCATTTATGGTCTGGAAACACGTGGATAAGGACGACGACCGCTGGCTCTATCTACCCGCCTTGGATCTGGTCAAGCGTATTGCCTCGCAGGAAAAGCGGACCAGCTTTGTCGGTTCGCACTTCTTTTACGAGGATGTCTCCGGTCGCGATATCAATGCTGACGTCCACGAACTTGTCAACACCACCGAGAACTATTACGTCCTGAAGAATACGCCCAAAGAGCCTGAAGCAGCAGAATTTGCCCAGTATACCATGTGGATTCATCGCAGCACCTTTCTGCCAGTGAAGATCGAGTACTTCAATGACCGGGGAGAAAAATACCGTGAGTACGAAGCACTGAAAGTAGAAACCATACAGGGGTTTCCCACAGTTATCGAATCCCGTATGAAGGATATGCGGATCGGAGGAGAAACCCTTCTCCAATACCGGGACGTTCAATACGATATCGGTCTGCCAGAAGATATCTTCACGGAACGTTATCTTAGGCGTCCACCTGTCGAACACCTGAGATAGACGCACGAACCCATGATAAAGACCTTGCTCCTGTGGTGCCTTTGGCTCTTCATCGTATGTTCATGCGTGGGCTGGCCCGCCTTTGCGCAGGATGAACCACCCTTGCCCGCAGGATTGGGCGGCGAGTCGTCCTTTGAACCTGATGAACCCACCCTGCCCTCTGGATTGGCTCCCCAAGGCAAAGCTGCAGCAGAACCGATGCTTCCTGACGGATTGATGCCAGAAACCTGGGGTGACCAAGAACCAGCAACGCCTCAAGGACTGGATGGAGCAGTCGCAAATCATGAAGACGAGGGAGCGCAATGGGAAACTCCTGGGGGTCCTTTCGACCTTTCCGGGTTCTGGGAAGCCCGTGCAGGGATACGCACACAGGAAGATCGCTACGAAGATGATATCTCCCTTGGAGAAACACGATTGCAGTTGGAAGCAGAGACGCACATGGAGAAAGCTTCTGCTACGCTCACCGCGGACCTATTATATGACGGGGTATTGGATCGTCACACCGTGCGACTCGAAGAAGGAAGCGGTTTTATTGATCTTCGAGAGGCGAACTTGGTTGTCACACCGGCCAGTCTGGTGGACGTGAAGGCAGGCCGTCAGATTCTGACTTGGGGAACCGGTGATCTTATTTTCATTAACGACCTGTTTCCCAAAGATTGGAATGCCTTTTTTATCGGCCGAGATGAGGAGTATCTCAAGGCACCATCCGATGCGATAAAGGTCGGCTTCTTTACGGGTCTGTTCAACCTCAACGTGGTCTATTCTCCACGTTTTGACGCCGACCGCTTCATCGACGGCAGGCGCATATCTTATTACAACAGGGCCCTTGGGCGTTTGGCAGGGGAAGATGCCGTTGTAAAGGTCGACAAACCGGATAACTGGTTCGAGGATGATGAGATTGCCTTGCGCTTCTACAGGAATATTGGAGGCTATGAACTGGCAGCATACGGATACGAGGGATTCTGGAAGAGCCCTGCCGGAACAGACCCGAATTCCGGAAGGGCCACCTTTCCCAGTCTGTCGGTCTATGGGGCAAGCTTGCGGGGTACTCTGTTCAGGGGCATTGGGAATACAGAGTTTGGGTACTACAACTCAAAACACGATCTAAGCGGTGATGACCCGTATGTTCGTAACAGCGAG
>JASFIH010000068.1:0-5939 GCA_050122775.1 Deltaproteobacteria bacterium | reverse complement strand
ATTTTGTAAAGCCTTCTTGGCGAGGCGAAGCGTCAAAATGCAAACTGCCTGAGTCCCGCAAGGCGGGACGAGTTTTTGCATTTTAGCGGAGCGAGCCATGAGAAGGCTCAACAATGGTCAAACCGGCGAGAGCGGCAGCGTGCCCCCTCAGACCAATTGGAACATATTCTTGAAAACTACTATAGTCATTGGTCATTGGTCATTGGTCACTGGTCACTGGGCATTGGTGGGAAAATGGTTGGAAATGTTCTTCACGCTTGGCTAGCCCGCCTTTGGACTCTGCAACAGATTTTGAAATGACCTCGGCAGCTACAGGTTCAATCTGTCCTTGTAGGACACGTTTCCATCGACCGGCCCGAGGAGGGATAGTGAAATGGCGTTGTCCTGAAACATCTCTTGTGCCAGTTCGCGTACATCTTGGGCAGTGACCTTTTCGATTTCATCAACCAGCTCTTGTAAGGGGATGAAACGCCCAAAACTGATCTCGTTGTGAGCCAGTCGCGTCATCTGGTTGTCCGTGCTTTCGGCAGCAAGATAGATACCGCCTTTCAAGTGCTCTTTGGCGTTTCTGAGCTCAGAGTCATCAACCGGTTCTTCTCTGATCCTTTTCATCTCCCGGACGATGACTTCCAGAACCTGTTCGGTGCTGGAGGTCTGCACCCCCACATAGACACCTATGAGTCCGGTGTCAGAATACGAAGACACAAAGGAGTAAACGGAATAGGCAAGTCCCCGGCGTTCCCGAATTTCCTGAAACAGCCGCGAACTCATGTTACCCCCAAGCACAACATTGAGAAGTGCACAGGCATGGCGACGTGGATCTGTGATGGCAACACCTGCGGTCCCCAGGCAAATGTGGACCTGTTCCAGATCCTTCGGATGCGCGGTCGCCACCCAGGCCATGGATGGCTTGGTGCGCTCCGGAAAGCTGTTTCCCTTCCCCACCCCTTCAAAGGCCTGGGCTATCGCTTTGACAAATGAGCCGCTCTGAATGTTTCCGGCTGCCGAAATGACAATCCGGTCGGGTTGATAGGCCCGGCGAAAGTAGTCCTTGATCGTGTTGGAGTCAAATCTTGCCACGGTTTCCCGAGTTCCAAGTATTGAACGCCCTATGGGATGGCTTCCCCATACCCCCTCTGCCAACAGGACGTGGATGTGTTCATCCGGTGTATCCTCCAGCATCCCTATCTCTTGAACGATCACCTGGCGTTCTCGTTCCACCTCGCCGGGGTCAAAGACCGAGTTCAAAAAGACGTCAGACAGAAGATCCACCATCACATCGACGTGGGTATCCAGGACCTTGGCATAATAACACGTGTTCTCTTTGCTGGTGAAGGCATTGCACTGGCCGCCAACGGCGTCCAACTCCTTGGCTATTTGCAGCGCGGTCCGTCTCTTGGTCCCTTTGAAGATCATGTGCTCAATGAAATGGGAAAGCCCTCCCTCTTCAACCTTCTCATCGCGGGCACCCACATTGACCCACACACCCATGGCCACAGACCTCGCCTGCGGTATCTGCTTGGTCACGATTCTGATACCGTTGTCCAGAACGGTCTTGTTAAAGCCCGGGGACATGTTTCTGTTCCTCCACAGCCGCCTTCCGACTGAGACGAATCTTGCCGTCACGATCTACTTCAAGGACTTTGACCATGACTTTGTCGCCTTCTTTCAAGATATCAGTGACCTTGTTGACGCGTTTTGAATCGAGCTGGGAGATATGTACAAGCCCGTCAGTGCCTGGAAAGATCTCCACAAAGGCCCCAAAGTCCATGATCTTGCGCACGGTCCCCTCATAAATAGCGCCGACCTCTGCCTCTTTAACAATATCCTGGATCATCTTCAGGGCCTTGGTGCCCGATTCTTTGTTAACAGCAACAATTTTGACAAGACCTGAGTCATCCACATCGATCCGAGAGTCTGTTTCTGCCTGAATGGCCCGTATCACCTTGCCCCCAGGGCCTATGACGTCTCTTATCTTGTCCGGATTGATCTGTATGGACAGAATCTTAGGCGCATAGGGTGAGATTTCAGTTCGGGGCTCTCGCAAGGTTTCTGCCATCTTTTGTAGGATAAAGAGTCGGCCTTTGCGTGCCTGCTCAAGGGCCTTTTGCATGATTGGCTTCGATAGGCCCTGGATCTTGATATCCATTTGAAGGGCGGTGATCCCCTCGCTGGTTCCAGCCACCTTGAAATCCATATCGCCCATATGATCTTCATCGCCCAGGATGTCAGAAAGCACAAGCACCTGATCGCCTTCCTTGACCAGACCCATGGCTATCCCCGCCACAGGGGCACTGATCGGCACTCCAGCATCCATGAGCGCAAGGCTACTGGCACACACGGTAGCCATGGAAGAGGAACCGTTTGATTCCAGGATCTCAGATACGATACGGACCGTGTAGTCAAAAGTGTCGCGACCCGGTAAGACCTTCTCCACGGCACGTGTTGAAAGGCCGCCATGTCCGATTTCTCGGCGACCAGGGCTTCCCAACCGCTTCGCTTCCCCAACAGAGAAGGGAGGAAAGTTGTAGTGAAGCATGAAGGGCATAAAGACGTCCCCATCCAGGGTTTCGATGCGTTGTTCATCGCCCATTGAACCAAGCGTTACCACCGCGAGGGCCTGGGTCTCACCACGTCTGAAAAGGGCCGAACCGTGGGTCCGAGGCAAAATCCCCACCTCACAGGTGATAGGGCGAACCTCATCGAATGCCCGTCCATCCATACGACGGGATTCTGTCACAGCGAGGTTGCGTATGATACGTCGCTCGACGGCGTGAAGCACATCAAGGATTTGTTGCTGGCAATCGCCATAGCGCTCTCCAAGAGCAGCCGTCACATCGGCTGTGATACCCTGCAGCGTATCACGGCGTTTTATTTTATCAGGAATCCCTATGGCTTCCCTGACCCGTTCGGCTGCCAAGGCTTCCACCTCGTTGATCAACGCTTCGTCTATTTCTACAGCACGCATGGGGCGCTTCGCCACGCCCACAGCCTCTTTAAGCTTCACCTGCAGGTCAATAATGGGTCTCAGGGCGTTGTGGCCAAAAAAGATGGCCTCCAGCATGTCTTCCTCATGCACAAGACGGCCCCCACCCTCCACCATAACCACTGCGTCCAGACTCCCCGCAACGATTAGGTTGATATCACTCTTCTCCAGTTCCTCCCGGGTGGGATTAACCCTGAATTCTCCGTCTATGCGACCGACACGCACACAGGCAATGGGTCCGGCAAAAGGGATGTCAGATATCTCGAGGGCTGCTGAAGCACCTGTGACTGCCAGGATGTCGGGATCATTCTCGTTGTCCACGGACAGCACGGTTGCAATAACTTGTGTTTCATGCCTGTAGTTTTTTGGAAACAGGGGCCTGATAGGCCTGTCTATGATTCGTGCTGTAAGCGTTTCCTTTTCGCTTGGCCGTCCTATCTCTCTACGAAAGTAGTTGCCAGGTATCCTCCCGGCCGCATATCCCTTTTCTTGGTATTCAACACTCAACGGGACAAAATCAATGCCCTCGCGGACATCGTCCACGGAAACAGCCGTCACCAAAACCATGGTTTCCCCATACCGCACCACAACAGAGCCATCAGCCTGGCAGGCCATCTTGCCTGTTTCGATGCTGAGGACCCGACCACCGAGCTCTCCTTTGTAACTCACTTCCATCTCTGTTCTCCTAAGAATTCCTCATCGTCGACCCTTTCTGCATTTTACGGTCGACGAGCGGGCGTAGACCTACCCTGACTCCGTGTTCAACGAAACTACTTCCGAAGGCCCAGAGCCTTGATGACCGCCCGATAGCGCTTAATGTCCTTACTCTTCAAATAGTTCAACAACCTTCGCCGCTGACCGACCAGCTTTAGCAGGCCCCGCCTCGAATGATGGTCTTTTCGGTGGGTCTTGAAGTGCTCATTCAGGTGGTTGATACGCTGTGTCAGCAGGGCAATCTGAATCTCAGGCGATCCTGTATCTGTGTCATGGAGTTTGAACTGGTCAATCAACGCCCTTTTTTCTTCTACTGCTAAAGCCACTTTTACGACCTCCTTTTTCCGTTAATCGCGCACCGTTATTCGAAAGTCGTGAGACTTTGTCCGTCCCTTCATGCGCGCTTCTCGATCTTCGGCTCACGCGTCAAGAGCCGGAAAAACACAGGCATATGGATGGACACCATGCTTCTTCGTTGAGTGCATGACGGCAACGAGATTCCCGTGGCTGTCGGTCACCTTGATCCACGGGCACACCTTGTCTGCCACGCCCGCCACCTCTCCCTGGGCCAGGCGATCGCCATGTCGGATCCTATCCACAAGCGCGTTATCAGCCGAAATGCCTGGCACACCCCGCAGGGCGACGCCCATCGGTATGACATGGTCCAGGATTCTTCCAGCATCAGCAAGTTCCTGCAACCTATCCAAAGATATTGCTTCGTCCAGCGTGAATCGGCCGTTCTCCATGCGCCGCAACGCAGTCAAGTGTGCCCCACACCCCAAGGCCTCCCCGACATCAGCGCATACCGTGCGAACGTAGGTTCCAGCGCTACAGCATATCTCAAAACGGACATCGGGCAAGTCGATCTCGCGTACTTGAAATGTGTGGATGGAAATGGGCCTGGGCGGTTTTTTTACGAAAGTGCCCCGCCGGGCCAGTCTATAAAGCGGCACGCCTCGATGCTTGACGGCCGAATATGCGGGCGGACTTTGCTGTTTGACTTTCTCAAATCTGCGGAAAGCCCTTTCCACGTCCTGATCGGTCACCGCAGAGCAAGGTCTTCTTGAGATAACCTCTCCCGTGAAATCCTGCGTGTCAGTTTGAATCCCAAGTCTCATCTTGCCATCGTAGCGTTTTGTCCCGTGCGTCAGAAACTGGACAAGACGTGTGGCTCTATTCATACAGCAGACAAGCACGCCAGTCGCAAAAGGGTCCAGTGTGCCGGTGTGGCCCACCTTCTTAGCCTTCGTGATCCTCTTCACCCGGGCAACCACCTGGGCAGACGTCATGTCCGGCGGTTTGTCTAAGACGATAATTCCGTTCATGGGATGTCATGCCTCGGAAGTACTACCACGCACAAAAGACCATTGGGATGCTGGCGTGTTGGCGTATTGCATCTCATTCAATGACTTCCCTCAACACTTGGTTCACCCTGGCCGCCCTTTCAAAGGATTCGTCGTAGAGAAACTCGAGCTCGGGCATGTGTTTGAGTTCAAGACGATGGCTCAGCTTGCGCCTCAGATACTTTGAAGCACTCTTGAACCCAGCCAGTGCACCCGACTTGGCCTCTTCTCCTGCGCCGACAGTATAGTAAATCCGGGCCAGACGAAGATCATCGGTCATGCTCACATGTACGATCGTAACGGTGTCGAGACGGGGATCTCCAATCTCTCTCTGCAGAAGATGGGACAACTCCTTTTGTACCTGCCCCCCCACCCTGTCGGCGCGCTTAAAGCGCATCATAAGCTGATGATCTCCATCTCCGAATCGATGATTTCAGCAACTTCCATGCCTTCAACAAAGTTCAGGGCCTTGTCCAACTTTGAATTGATTTGCCGGCGATCATTCCCCACAAAGGCCAGACCGATTTCTGCACGCTGGTGGTTGTCATTGGCGCCGACCTCTGCCACGGAAGCATTGAAGGTGTTCTTAAGACGTGCAACCACGCTCTTCACAACCTTGCGCTTGCCTTTCAACGAGGCGTTGCCCGGAAGCCTCAGAACGATCGTGCCAACCCCAATAACCATGGAAAATGCCTAAAGTGAACTATAGTGCCTAAAGTGAGCTATAGTGCCTAAAGTGCCTGAAGTTGAAAAAATGACATTTTCCCTAAAAGCCATTTCAGAACCTCAGGCCGCGTTCGATGGCAAGGCGAGGACCGATGAGAAAGCGCAGCATACACGAGAGTATGTGAGCATTTCGAAGAGGTTCTCAACGCAGCCATCGTGCGTTAGATGGG
>JASFIH010000067.1:0-5963 GCA_050122775.1 Deltaproteobacteria bacterium | reverse complement strand
TTCGGGTTTGCATTATCGGCCTTGCAGGTTCTGCACGCTCTTGGAAATTATGTAAGTTATTCCTGAGACGCAACACTAGATGGGGTTTTGAAATGGCTTCTACGCAACACGACACCACCTGTTGCGAAGTTCAATCCAGCCTATTCCGTACTTTGAGACCGCACGGCAAACGCACGAGCCCCTTGGGAATAGCTGCAGCGGGGCCAGAATTCCTCGCCAATGGCAAAGCAGAACCCCCACGCATGGACCGCATCTACCATTTCAGCGGCCCATACAAAACGGCAGTAGGTTCTGAATACCCGGCTCATGTTATTTGATCGAATCCCTTGCTGATAGAGGCTCTTGAGTTCATCCCTTGTAGGCATCCGCCATCCGTCGCCATCAACAGCGAGGCCTTCGACCCACGTCTTTGCTTCTCCCCACGTCGTGTCTTTTCTGGGACCAACCACCCATTCCAACCCCGAATGTTTATCCATGATTACACCGGTGTTATTCATTACAAAACGCTCGTGCAGAGAAGGGTGGTTGTCGGTCATTGCAACCTGGTTAATAGCCTCCGCTGAAAGCACTATTCCATCGTTCTCGGCATTTACTTTGACAGAAGTTATGGAAACCATTGCTGTAACAGCGGACAAAACCAATACCGCGATCCTTCCCATTTCCATGCCCCCCTCCAAAAACAGCCTGGTGCAAGGAATCCATCATTATGGTGGCAATGATCTGGTATGTCTTCTGCGTGCCAATCTTCAGTACTTGCTCATCACTCCCGAGACGGCCTTGTAACCCACGGAGAATCAGCCGTTTGAGACTATGCATGAAGACACGACTTGGGACTTTCGAAACCGAGTCGCACCCAAGAAAAGAATGTTAATTCAAGCTGCCCGCACCAGGTGATGGGGGATGCGCTCGCTATTGCGTTCCAACCGAGGAAGAAGCCGGGATGAGCTTCAGGATGAGCTTGAGATTGGAATCGAACCTGCTGGTGCTCCCGCCCCCCAGACAACAAACAAGAACACATGGCGAAGGTTGATCAATTCGACGTGTTAAGTGTAATTGGTTATTCCAACTAGCTCTAAGCCATATAAAAGTCAATACTCTATTATTACTGAGAAAATACCAGGGGGAAACAGGTGGCCCTTCAAAAAAGCTGGATTATTCTATGGTTTGCCGACATGATTGCTGCCCATGTCCAAGCATGCACTTCCCTGATGCCGGTCCTTTATCTCTAACATTTTCTTGGTTAGCTCGCCCATTCTGTGGACCTGATCTTGAATAGCTTTGGCATATTGATAGACGGTATCACCCTCTTTGGTCTCCATCATGAGAAGGTCTGAAAATCCCGAGACACTTTGCAGTGGTTGATTAAACTTGTGGCTGATCGCTCCACCCATTTCAAGGATGACTTCCAGCCTCTCTCTTTCCATTCGTTCCTGTTCTGCCTTTTTGCGGTCACTGACGTCTCTGAAACTCAAAACCCGTCCAGTGGTCTTGCCGTTTTGAATGAGTGGACGCAAATACCATTCAAGAATTCGGCCATCTTTCAAGAAAAGCGTATCATGGTTCTCCTGCGATGTCCTGGGTGGCATCTTTATCTTTGACAGGAACGGTCCCGACACTTGCAGTTGCTCTGTCATGGTGTCGAATAGCTTCTTCTCTTCTTTTGTTTCAATGTGCTTCTCCGAGATTCCCCACATCTGCATGAAACGCGCGTTTATGTGGGTGGCCTGTCCGTTCCCGTTCATCACGAGAATACCGTCTGCGGTTGTATCGAGCGTGGCTCTGATTAATGCCTCTGACTCCCGCAAAGCATCTTCTGCGCGCTTGCGTTCGGTAATGTCGCGGAGCAGAAGGACCGCGCCGTCCCCTGCGCTAAGGCGGCCAGTGATGATCTCTAGAGGTATGGTCTCACCATTCTTCTTTTTTCCCATGGCCAACCCAATGTGAAACCCTTCCATCTTAAGGGCTTCAAATATCTCACAGCCTTTTCCTGGATCAGACCGCCTGTCGGAATAAAGAAGCTCTGTCTTCTGATTGATAACCTCCTCGGGAGAGTAGCCAAACACTCTCACTATGGATCTGTTGCACATCAAGATATTCCGGAAAGGATCAACGACTATCAGCACATCGGGACTGATGCTATCGACAATCTTTTCAAGTTCTGCTCTTCTTTCTGACGCTTCTTTCCAGCGCCGGTATGTCAGCCACAATAGTCCTGCCAAACTCAGAAAGCCAAGGTTGATAAGAAATTCGGCGATCGGTAATGTGCTGAACCTTGCGAAAAACTTATAGATCTTCTCAATAAGGCTGAAGGATATGCTGAACATTGCTAAGGAGATTGCAGCAACCAGCACTGCACACAAATGAAACGACTCTCGATTCTTGAACTTGCCTGACATTTTCGCAAATCTCCCTTCAATCGGGCCACAAGACATCCTGAAGATTGCCACACTAATTGCGGTGATCCAGACGGCAGATAACTGAAGCAACTCCCTACATTTGAGCTTGTGTGACATTTTGGCGAATCTTTAGTAGTTCTCAAAAATATGTTCCGATTGGTCTGAGGGAGCACGCGTCCCCATCCGTAACGGAACGTATTTATGATGACCAGTATAATTGTTTATTGAACGCCGTTCTGGTTCAATGCCAAGGATGAGATTGGAGTGAGTTATGTGCAGGAGTCATGCCAAATTAGCCGACCTCAGGCGGGCAAAATAAACAAGGAAGATCGATGTGGTGGGCATGAGTGTTAGGCCCTTCCATCTAATGTATCTCAATGACGTTTTTCTTAAGGCAGAACCAGGATATCTCTGGCTGGCATTCATCAGGGCTCCCTGTGGCAGCTCGGTATGTACACCAGGCACTCTGTTAAAGGACCGTATGCAGGGCCCTCAGCGCTTCTTGCGCTGCTTGGTTTTTTTGACATCCATCCTGCCAATCAGTTCCACTTTCACAACGTGGTCTTCTTCTCTAACGCGCTCCTCCTTCACTGCCTCATCAAGTTCCTTCTTACTGAATATGTCAATGAGAATGTCGTTCCCGTTCTCGTCTTTGCCCCTGAATAAGAGATACTGCTTTGCCCTCTTGGCTATTCTTGCCATGGCTGTGCCCCCCTTCTTATGATAACAGTCTTCCTTTACAACCCCAAAAAGCGCTTGGGATTCTCCTCAGTCAATCTCCTGATCTCCTGTTCTGTAAATGCAACCCGACACCAAAGGATCTTTCTTGAGTACTCTGAGAACCACTTCAGATAGGATGCTTCTGTCCAAAAACACCTCCCGACATACCAGTCCGTGCCATACAGAATCCGGTCCCGGATCTTGGGTGTGTTGAGCATGTGCTTGATGTGTTTGAAGTATCTTCTCGGCATAAACCACATCTCGGTATTGTAGGCAATATCCGTGTAAACATTGGGATAGGCCTGGATGAGCTCTGCAATCTTTGCCTGCCAGGATGAACCTGTCCGATCATTATGGGCTAAGTTCAGTTTCAGCGCGGGGAACTCTTTGAGCACTGTGCCCCAATGTTCGGGGTCTGCGAGGTGGTAATACTCCTTGAGGCCCGGAATACCGCCATTGTAGCAGTGCGCCGTGATCGGCGTGCTGTTCTCCACACAATATGCATATATCGGATACAGCCTCATATCATCCGGAGTAAACCCCATGACCGGATAGATCTTGACCCCTTTGAAAACCCCGTTTCTTAAGGCATTCTTAACGACGGTAACGATGCCATCCCTGTTAGGATCGGCCGCAACAAATGGAATCATACGAGTTCGCCCGTATTGATTGTTTATCGCATCAACTGCGGCAACGGTTTCTTCCAGCTGATCCTCGAAACGCTTTGTCCCCCCACCATACTTTTTGCAGTACGTCATGTCCACCATAAGCGGTGTGCAGATATCAATGCCAGCTTCATCCATTTCGGCGACCAGCCTCTTCGCAATTTCAGAGATCGGAATATCAATGAAGTCCAGCCAGTCTTCAAGCCTGGATTCGTGTGACAAAATCCCTCTGAGCAGCTTGTGAACAAATCGGTGTCTTGGATTTCTTACATCCAGAAGAAAACGTTGGCGGAAGGCCAAGGGGACGCAATCAAGGCTAAATATGTGGCAGTGACAGTTAATTCTCACGATCAGGGGAGAACGGCTGCCTCCCAGGCGGGCTCAAGGAAGGGCCCTTAGAAAATACTTCGTCCAAACACGGCGCGCAAGCCCGCAAAGCGAACTCCCTCCATCCGGGTGGAAGGGAGTGCTTTGCATCTCTCCAGTTCCAGACGGGCCATCTTCAGTGTGACGTGTATATCATCGCCCCATGGCCAAAACATTGCGATAATAATAACACGATCAAATTCCTTTTTAAAGAGGGTCTGGCCAGGCCAGATACCGCCGAAATCTTCTGTCAGACGCAGATGGTCTTTGGTGGGCTTTACGCCGGCAGGCTTTGTTGCAGGCCCCAAGATATCTGAAAATATGCTGTGCCATTCTTGCATGTCTTCTTTGTAAAAGACAAGTTCACTGTATGTATCACCGTTTTGTCGTTCCTCTTCAACCCGCAGTGTACGGCATCTTTCAATGATGTCTCTTAGCGTCATCAGCATGGCCTCCAAATTCTTACTGTTTTCGTCTATGTTTCAAGTTGCCACGGGGAGGTACACCATGAAGCCTGAAAGAAGTGTGCCAAAAAGGAGTAGGAGGTTGGTTAAAATGCAGGAGCTGTTTACTTGAATTGGAGCGAAACAAGAATTGATGCTCTTTACGGGGAATTCGTCTTCTCTTTGAAAAGAGAGGGCCCCCATCCGTGATCATGCATGCAACGACACGTTCTTTATTGACTAGTGTCAAAATAATGGCAAATGTCTATGACTGGCTTCAAAACCCCCTTTTTTCTGCGTTTTCGAGTTGGCCGTTCTACTGCCCTATGTCGCCATCTTCTGTCAGAACCATCCCCTCACCGGAATACACCATACGCTCCTCTTGCGGCGTAGATTTTGATACTTCCGGCCAATGCCCGGGCTGGGGCTCAGGCCCTTCCTGGGCTACAGCAGACCGCCCTTTGTCCTTCATCTTTGGATGCTTCCTGATGTCCACATCTCGCACTGGAGCGCTAAACTCGATCGGGATGTTATTGGGGTCAAAGGCGTAGATGGAGTGGATGAATCCGTGATTCATGACCTCTGAGACCCAGATGTCAGCAGCCTCAAGTTTATCCTTCAGCTTCCATAGGTCCTCCTCGCTTTCCACCTCAAACGATACGTGGTCGAACACAAAAGAACCCTTGACAGGCGCACCGTGATCTTTTTCAGGGGCCTTATCCACGTCTGGCCACTCAAAAAAGGCAATCATATCGTGCTCCGATATCTCGAAGAAATAGTGCCTGAACCCGGGTCGCCCAAGACCAGCCACCAGGCGCATGCCGAGCAGATCACGCCAGAAACGAATGGTGGTGTCCATATCTCTCGTGGCCATAGCCAGGTGATTGATGCCCGTGTACTTTACCATATTACTTCTCCTTTGCAGGCTGCCTCCCTCCGTATCCCTGCATTTCACAAACGTCTTTGGAAGTCCTATCGTTTTGGCCCAGGAAAGAGCGCGCTAGTGCAGTTCAACATCAAAGTCTGCTACAACGAAAGTGTGATCTGAAGGTTTTTCTGACAACCTCGGAGCAACGTCAATCCATGACCGGGTCGATTTTTCGGCCAAACCTTGCGTGGCCCAAATATGATCCAAGCGCCACCCCAGCCCACGGTTCACAGCCTCGGGGATCCGATAGTCCCAGAAAGAGTATTTCTGACCCGCTGACTCATGCCTACGAAACACGTCCACAAGGCCCCACGTCTTTATGGCTGCCAGTGCTTTGTGCTCCTCTGGATGAAAGCCCACACTTCCAGATAGCTTCTCTGGATCGAATACATCTATGGGCTCAGGAGCAATGTTGAAATCCCCTGCCCATATGAGCATCATTTCG
>JASFIH010000066.1:0-6076 GCA_050122775.1 Deltaproteobacteria bacterium | reverse complement strand
CACTGGTTGTGAGACAGCCGATTGGCTTGCCACCCCCGAGAGAGAGGTGACGGTCGTTGAAATCCTTCCGCAAGTCCTTTGCAGAATGAAGAAGATTCCTCGACAACGCTTATTGTCTAGGCTTGCTGATAAGAAGGTGACGATTATCTCGGATACTGAAACGACCTCTATAGAGGGAAATAAAGTGCATCTCAGAAAGAAAGATGGTGAGGGTATTGTGCTTGAAGCGGATCAGGTGATCGTTGCTGTCTGCCCAGAACCGGCAAACGAGCTCTTGGCTTCCCTGAAGGGAAAAGTCAAACAGGTCGTTGGTGTGGGTGACGCTATTTGCCCGGGAAATATAGGCTCAGCCTTGAGGAGTGGAACACAAGCAGCACTGAAGATTTAAGTAAATTACACCTGAAGCGCCTTCCAGCAGCGGACACTGTGGTTTTCACCCGCCCGGTAAAGTTTGATTTCCTCCTTTCGGCAGCGATCTTCAACATGTGGACACCTTCCCTGAAACCGGCAGCCGGGTGGCATGTCCAAAGGGCTCGGCACATCTCCGGAAAGGGCTCTTAGCTCACCTTTGTGACCTGGTTCAGGTACGGGAACCGCTGCAAGCAATGCCAGCGTATACGGATGGAGGGGGTTCTCATAGAGCTCGTCTGCCGGAGCATATTCCATGATGCGTCCCAGGTACATGACGGCCACTGCGTCGCTGATGTATCCTACCACATTCAGGTCATGAGCAATAAAGAGATAGCTAAGACCGAGTTTGTTCTGGAGATCCTTCAAGAGATTAATAATCTGTGCCTGGATGGATACATCAAGCGCAGATACAGGTTCGTCGCAGATGATGAGCGAGGGGTCTACGCTGAGAGCGCGTGCAACGCCGATGCGCTGCCGCTGGCCTCCACTGAATTCGTGGGGATAGCGGTCAGATGCTCCAGGGTATATGCCCACAAGCTGCAAAAGCTCTTCGACACGGGTCCTTCGCTCGGTTCGCCCTCTCACGCCTGTAACCAGAAGACCTTCTCCTATGGTATCGCCTACGGTCATCCTCGGGTTTAAGGAACCGTATGGATCCTGAAAGATGATTTGCATCTCCTTTCTCAACGCTTTCATCTGGCTCTGGGAGAAGTGGCTGATATCCTGTGTCTGAAAGACAATTGTTCCTTCATCGGGCTCAAGGAGTTTCAAGACAAGCCTGCTGACCGTAGACTTGCCGCACCCGCTCTCACCCACAAGTCCTAAAGTCTTTCCAGCCTCAATATCAAAGTCAACGCCGTCAACAGCCCGAACCCACCCAGAGACCCTTTTAAAAAGACCTCTGCGCACAGGGAAGTATTTTTTCAGTCCTTTTACGCTGAGCACAAGACTGCCTTTGTGTCCTACCGGTTTCACGTTCGAATAATGACTCTCACGGGCTCCGTTCATACAGCACAGGACATCGACTTAGGTGTCCATCGCCGTAATCACACATCTCCGGAAGCCGAGTCCTGCAAGCATCTACGGTAAAATCACATCTCGGGTGAAACGGGCAGCCACTCGGTTTGAAGGCAGGATCTGGCACGGAACCCCGGATGCTGTGAAGCCTGGCCCCTCTGTTTGCCCTAAGAGGCAGCGATGCGAGAAGCCCTTGGGTATAAGGATGACGCGGCTTACGGAACATTTCGGCAGGTTTGCCCTGCTCTGCGATTATCCCCGCATACATGACATATATCCGATCGGCAATGCTCGCTACCACTCCCAGGTCATGAGTAATGTAGAGGAGTGACATACTGCGTTTTCGCTGCAGTTCTCCAAAAAGGTTAAGAATCTGGGCCTGAATTGTTACGTCTAGGGCCGTGGTCGGTTCGTCAGCAATCACGAGCTCAGGATTGCACGCCAGCGCCATGGCAATCATCACCCGCTGCCGCTGGCCGCCACTAAGCTGGTGAGGATAATCAGCAAGCCTTTCTTCAGGTGAAGGAATGCCCACATCTCTCAGAAGTTCAACACACCTCTGGTATGTTTCGGAGTGGCCCAGCCTCTCATGCACTGCAATTGCCTCACTGATCTGGTCCCCTATCGTGAACACCGGATTCAGAGAGGTCATGGGTTCCTGGAAGACCATGGCTATATGGTTCCCGCGAATCCCACGCATCTCCTCATGGCTTGCGGTCAAGAGATCTGCCCCCCTAAACCAGACCTTGCCGCCGGCAATCTCACCGGGAGGTCGGGGAATGAGGCCGAGTATGGCCAAAGCCGAAACTGTCTTGCCACAACCCGATTCACCAACAAGACAGACAGTTTCCCCTTTTCGAACCTCATAGCTTACACCATCCAGCGCACGAGCCACGCTTTGGTTCGTATGGAAGTGTACTCTCAAATCTTGCACTGAGAGCAGAATGTCCTTATCGGTGGACACGGTCATCAAAGGGCGCGCCTATAACTTGTTATAGTGTTGTTGAGCCTTGTGTCAGTGTCTTTCCCTGAGCCTCGGATTCAATATGTCGCGCAGGCCCTCACCAAAGAGATTGAATGAAAGCACAATGATCAGAATGGCGATACCGGGTATATAGGTGAGCCACGGCGCATCAAAAATAAAATCCTTGCCATCGGAAAGGATATTTCCCCAGGTCGCATCCGGCGGAGGGACACCGAAACCAAGGAAGCTTAACCCCGCTTCCGTCAAAATGGCGCCTGCAATGCCGATGGTGGCGGAGACCAGTACTGGTGCAATGGCATTCGGCATCATGTGCCGAAATATAATTCGCCAGTGGTTGACACCCAGGGCCCGCGCAGCAGTGACAAAATCCTGTTCCCTTAGGGAGAGAAATTCGGCTCTGACAAACCGTGTTGTGCCCATCCAGCTCGTGAGCCCTATGACAATCATAATATTGTACATACTGGCAGGAAGTAGGGCCACAACCGTAAGTATGAGGAAGAAGCTCGGAAAGCAGAGCATGATATCTACAAATCGCATGATCAGGGTGTCTAAGAAAGCCCGGTGTTGTCCGAAGTACCCTGCAATACCGCCCATAAGAAGGCCAACAATGACCGATATGCCAACAGCCACGAACCCAACGCTCAGGGAGACCCACGCCCCCTGTAACATCCTGGCGAATACATCACGTCCCAAATCGTCGGTGCCTAAAATGTATATGCCCAGCCTCGGCACTTCTTCGGGACGCAGTGTCTCAAGATCCGGTGTAGTGAGGGGGGGACGCAATTTTTCTGTAAGCCGAACAAGGGCGGGGTCAAGTACTGGCTGACTGCCGTAAGTCAGAACCAACCCTCCGAGAGCAACACAGAAGAAGGTAATGAAAATGATAAAGCCCGCAAAGGCAAGCCTGTTCTCTCTGAGGAGCCTCCAGGACTCCTGCAAGGGGGAAAGACTTGGACCAAGAGGGCCCTCAGCTACAGGTTCTTGAGCGAGATGCTTATTCGTCGGTGCCATCACAGACGTATCCTTGGATCAACGACCATATAGAGCAAATCAGAGACAAACGTTCCTGCAAGAACCAATACGGCAGAAACGAAGTTGATAGTGAGTATAATGGGATAATCCCGGGCTAGGATCGCTTCAAAGGCCATCCTCCCCATGCCAGGCCAAGAAAAAATAGATTCAATGATGACAGATCCCCCAATAAGCCCCGGCAGGATCAGACCAAACATGGTGACAAAGGGCAAAAGGGCATTGCGCAGGGCGTGCTTATAGTGAACCTGTTCTTCGGGCAAGCCTTTGGCTCTCGCAGTCCTGACGTAATCCTGGCTTTCCACCTCCAGCATCTGGCTGCGCACGTATCTCGAGAGCACGGCAATGCCAGCCGTTGCGCCCAGAATAGACGGCAGGAGGAGGTGCCAGATTCTATCCATGATCACGCGAATCAAAGAAGCGTCACCCAGCCCGAAAGTTCTCAACCCTATCACTGGCACATGGAAATGATTCACCACAAAGATGATGAGGAGGTAGGCGAAGAAGAAACCCGGAATAGAAATCAGAAGATAGCAGATAAATGTGGCGCTGCGATCGTATAATCCACCCCGGAAGATAGCCGAGCGAATCCCAACGGGAAATGATAGGGTCCAGGTGATAATGGTCCCAACAACGAACAGGGGAAGGCTGTTGAGAAATCTCTCCCAGATCTTTCCAAGCACGGCTTGGTTGTCCTTCCAAGAAATCGTCTTTCCCCTGAAGAGATCTCTATAGAAGTAAAGGTATTGGACGTACAGGGGCTTATCCAGATGAAACTCTTTGCGAAATCGCTCCACCATCTCGGGCGTGAACTTGGGATTGAGGGGATCCACCTGGCTCGGCTCCCCAGGGGCCAAGTGAATGATCAAGAAGGATATGACGGAGACAAAAAACAGGGTGATTGTCTTTTGAATGATGCTCCGACCGATGAATGACAACATGCTTTATCCTTCCGGGCTGAAAGCGGGAACCTCGGCAAGCTTTATCCACTTGTTGAAATAGAATCGGTAATCACCTGTCTTGGTCGGCCTAATCCTTTCGAATACGACATGTCCCTCAGCATCTATCTTCTTGATGACGATCCTTTTGTCCAGCACTGCGGTCCATTTGCCCACATAGAGAAAAGTATATGGTTGCTCCTGTGCGATGATCTCGTGGAGGCGGTGACAGTAGGCCACCTGACGCTGGTGGCCGTATTCTCTCCTGATCTTGATGATCAAATCGTCCGCTTCTTTGTTCTTGAAGGCCACAAAATTCAACTGATGAGGATTGGTCTGACTCGAATGCCATATCTGATAAAGGTCAGGCTCTATCCCCATGCTCCAGCCGAGTACAAGGGCGTCAAAATCAGCCTTGTTCACACGTTCTTGGATGAAGACGGACCACTCAATGCGGTCAGTCCGTACGTCAATGCCGATCTTTTTCCACGCATCCTGGGCAATAGCCAATACTTCTTCTCTGAGTGGATTTCCGCTGTTGGTAATGAGGGTAAACTGCAGCCGCTTTCCATCTTTTTCCAGCCATCCCTCTTTGTTCCGCCTCCATCCCACTGCTTCCAACAGGGATAGAGCCCCACGTGGGTCATATTCCAGAGGCTTAATCAAATGATTGTAGTAATCGGTCTGTTTGACAAAAGGTCCGGTGATCCGCTCCCCCTGTCCGTATAGGACATACTCGATGATCTTTTCCACGTCGATTGCCATGCCCAAGGCTCGGCGAACACGGACATCATTAAAAGGTTCACGCCTCATGTTATAGCCTATATAGGTATAGCCAAATGAGAGTCCGGAGAAACTCTGATATGCTGGATCATCCTTCAGGCGTTCCACTTGATGGGGCCGAACCCCATAACTGTCAATAGTACCCGCATAAAACTCCATCTCCTGGGTCAAGAGGTCCGGAACGATTCGATAGACATACCTGTGGTAGTTGGGCGGTCCTTCCCAGTAGTCATCAAATCGGCCCAAGGTAATGTACTCATCTGATTTCCAGTCCAAAAATACAAAGGGGCCGCATCCGATGGGGTGCCGATTGAACTGACTTTGCCGTAAGGTGAACTCTTCTGGGTCCTTCCCAAGCCGGGTGGCCTCTTTCTTCAGGGCCTCAGCGTTCAGCAGATGCTCGGGCAGTATCCCCATGCCCCAAGTTCCCAAGGCTGGGGAATACAGCTCTTTGTAGACAATGCGGAGGGTCAGCGGATCTACGACCTCTACCCTTTTGACCGGCTCATAGTCCGCTGTGCGAGGGGAGACGTTCTTGGGATTCATGATCGCATCAAAAGTGAACTTCACATCATGGGCGTCAAAGATCTGTCCGTCATGAAACTTCACCTTCGGACGCAGATGAAATGTTAAGACAGGGTTATGTTCGGTGGCCGGCAAGATTTCGGCAGCGTACGCGGCTCCCTTCTTTCTCCACCTTTCATCGTCAACCATGATATGACGCTGTGCGTTGAAGCTGCTGAAATAGTCCTGTCCGAGGATATCTGATAAGTTGGAGAACAGATCTGGATCCACGTTGTCTAACACCAACTTTATCCTGGCCGGAGCGGAGACCTGGATCTCAAACTGGAAAGGTTGTTCGCCCTTTTCTTCCTTGTCATGCCAAGTCAAAGAGTAACTGTTGCCCGGTATG
>JASFIH010000065.1:0-6082 GCA_050122775.1 Deltaproteobacteria bacterium | reverse complement strand
GTAGCCTGCGTAAAAGCGACATCCAGCTCGCGTGGCCGCTTCTCCAATGACATGGCTCCCGCGCATCAACTCTTTAGCCATGGAACACCTCGATGGCAATATCAGGACACGTTATCGCACACAGGGCGCATCCGGTGCATTTACGCTTCTTGCTTTTTTCGTTTTCCGTGTACTCGGCTGGATGGTAGCCCATGACATTGAGCTTGTTGCCGATCCTAATCGACCCTTTGGGACAGGCTGCAATACACAGCCCACAGCCCTTGCACAGCTCTCGGTTGATCCTAATGTATCCCTTTTTCAAGGGTCGACCTCCAAGCAACATTATAATATTTTGAAAATACGGCTATTTGCGCAGCCTGTCAAGGAGCATTTCTTCTCAAACCTGGGGTTTCTTGGATGCGTTGGCGCCTTGTTACTTGTTGATGACACGATGCCAAACCTGAGGCCCTCCTCCTGGTTCTTTCATAAGCCTATCGCATAACGGCCCACCTTTTCCTTGACACATTCGCGGATGGCCTGATAATTTTTGTAATAAGATCAATCTGTTCAGCTGTCATCGTCTATTACGCACCAGCAGGTTAGGAATCTCGTGGCATCTTCATGTGTTGGGGTCATTCTTTCCGGCGGCTTAAATACACGGATGGGAGGCAAAAACAAAGCCTTTCTGTCCGTGGGGGGCCAGGCAATCCTAGACCGCCTTTGTCATGCCCTCGAAGGGCTTTTTCATGAAGTCTTGCTTGTTAGCAATGATCCTTTTTCGTACCTTTCCTATGACCTGCAAATCGTATCGGATCTTTTTCCGATACGCAGCTCTCTGACCGGCATCCACGCAGGCCTGTTTCACACCCTAACACCCCATGCTTTCATTACGGCCTGCGACACACCCTTCTTGAAAACGGCGCTGATCAGGCTCCTGCTGGATGAACTTGACCCCAAGTGGGACGTGATCATGCCGGTCACCCAGGACGGTCATCAACCGCTATGTGCCATCTATTCGAAGCGCTGTATCAAGCCAATTGAACGCCAGCTTCGGGATGGAGACCCCAGGATTTCGAGCTTCTTCCCAAAGGTGAGGGTAAAGCAGATCACAGAAGCGCGGCTCCGATCAGCAGACCCTGATCTGCTTTCCTTCTTTAACATCAACACGCCAGAAGACCTTGCCGCTTCAGAGAAGATGTTGCGCACTGGGCAGGGATGATCACTTCAAGAAGGCTTCTTCCAAGAAGTCGGCCACGCCCTTGATATTGTCCAAGTTGAAATGAGGCACATCCACGTCCTGGCTGGTACTGGACACGATGGCTACAAAGTTTTCCCCTGCCCTGCACAGGGGTGCTTCATTCAATTCCGGCCGGAAGACCTCTATTTTGGGCTTGTTTTCCTTCTTGTATCCCTCGGTTAGGATGATATCGACATCGCTGAAGTATCTGGATATAAGGGTATCAAGGGGCTCTTCGAAATCTACATCTCTGACAAGAGCCACCTTCTCGGGCGATGAGATAACCACGGTGCAGGCCCCTGCCTGCTTCATGCGCCAGCTGTCCTTGCCTGGGTGGTCTATGTCAAAGCCGTGGATATCATGCTTGACGGCTCCCACGCGATAGCCCCTTGCCTTCAATTCAGGAATGAGCTTTTCCAAGAGTGTGGTTTTTCCGCTGTCTGACTTCCCCACAATCGCAACTATGGGCGGCAGCATGCCATTCTCCTCGGAAGCCATTGGTGCAGAGTCGCCCGTTGTTCAGAAACAAAACCGAGCCTGGGCCAGAGTGTGCCACGCTAAGACCATAACCTCTTCGTGTCAAGAAGAAATATGCCAAATTTGGCCGTATGCGTGCAAAGGTGTGAGGAATTGAGATTGACTTTTTAACTATTTACATATATTCAACTTTTTGGAAGTAGTCGCCACTCAAGGAGGGAAATGACATGGGACTTGCTGCGCTCGTTGACAGGGTCAAATCCCATCCCGATTACAAGCGGGTTGGGATGATCCTCTGCCATAATGGGGTCGTGCGGGGGACTTCCAGAGACGGGCGACCCGTATCGGGGTTGACGCTCAGGGCTGATCAAGAAGCGTTGGATGCCATCCTTTCTGAGCAGAGGCAGCGCCCCGGCATTGTCGAGATATTGGTCGAGATTCGTGAAGGACGGCTTGCCGTCGGCGATGACGTGATGTTTATTGTTGTGGCCGGTGACCTACGAGACCATGTCATTCCCGTGCTCGAGGATACACTTAACGCCATTAAGAGGAGGGTGACGCACAAGACAGAAGACTTTGTATAACGCTCGGGAGATGTCACGTTCAAAGTCGTAAACCTTAGCCCAAGAGAAAGCCCATGCCAACATTGAGTCATCTTGATGAAGAAGGGCGGGTCCGCATGGTTGATGTGTCTGAGAAGTCGGCTACAGCCCGGGAAGCCGTGGCCCAAGGGGTCGTCACCATGGAGCGCGACACTTTTGATCTGATCATGGATCACCAGATCGAAAAGGGCAATGTTCTTGAGACGGCACGCATTGCAGGTGTGCTGGCCGCCAAGAAGACCGCCGAACTGATTCCAATGTGTCATCCTCTTCCTTTAACACACGTTCAGGTCGATTTTTCCCCAGATCCCCACACCCGCAGTATCCGGATTGAAGCCGTTGTGCGTGTGGTCGGTCGGACTGGCGTAGAAATGGAGGCCCTCACTGCCGTTTCCGTTGCAGCCTTGACCATCTACGACATGTGCAAGTCGTATGACCGCGGCATGACGATCTCCAATGTCTATCTGCTCAAAAAATCCGGAGGGAAAAGCGGAACTTTTGAGAGGCCCTCATCATGAAAGACGCCTTTTCCTATGACGTCATCGAGTTCTCGCAGGGCAGTTTCCGAGAGGGTCGGGTTGCAGCCATACAAGAAGTGCCCTTGACCATTTATCTTAATGGTCACGAGGTGGTTACCCTGCTGTGCACGGGAAAGTCTCCCAAGTTCTTGGCCGTGGGATTCCTGAAATCTGATGGGCTGGTTACAGATTTGAAGCAACTGAAGGATGTCCAGGTCGAAGAAGAGGAGGAACGTATCGCAGTCCGCGTTGTGACGTCCCATGACCCTCTTAGACATCAATCCTTGGAGCGGTCTATTACTTCAGGGTGCGGGAAGGGGACCAGTTTTTCACGAAACGTGGAGACCATTTCTTCAACCTCTGTTACGGCAAAACTGACCGTGACACCAGAGCAGATCTCCCGGTTGGCGGCGGAACTGGATGAACGTTCGAACCTTTACAGAGCTACGGGGGGCTGTCACAATGCCTCACTTGCCACAGCGGATGGGATCTTGATCTTCAGAGAAGATATCGGCAGACACAATGCCATTGACATGATTTGCGGCCAATGCTTCTTGGAAGACATTTCCACAGAAGACAAACTCGTTGTCTCGACTGGCCGCATTGCCTCAGAAATTCTCTTAAAGGTCATGCGACTGGGGGTGCCTATCCTTGTATCACGCTCGGCTGCGACCCGGTTTTCCATCGACTTGGCTCGAAGTACGAACATGACGCTTATTGGACGGGCGCGACAAGGAAAAATGGTGATCTATCATCACGGGGGGAGAATAGTCGGCCTGTGACAGAAAAGGAGTTCTTCAAAGTTACCTCTCTCTCAACCGTCCTAGAACTTGTTAAGACTTTTCAATGTGTCTCAGAAGAGACCCTCCCCTTGGATGCATGTATTGGTCGTATCCTATTCACGGACATTGTTTCGCGGATTGATCTCCCGGGGTTTAACCGTGCCACCATGGACGGATATGCTGTCCAGGCGCGTGCAACGTTCGGAGCTTCAGAGAACACGCCTGCCCTGTTTAGCATTGTTGGGGCGGTGGAGATGGGAGAGGTGCCGGCGGTTTCGGTGCAGCTCGGAGAAGCAGTGCGGATAGCCACGGGCGGTATGCTTCCTGATGGGGCTGACAGCGTAGTCATGGTGGAACATACCCAAACCCTCGATGAACATACACTTGAGGTCTTCAAGAGTGTTACCCCCTTGCAACATGTTATGGAAATCGGCGAAGACTTTCGCAGGGATAAACGGATTCTTACTCGAGGAACACGCATTCGTCCCCAGGAAATAGGGGTGCTCGCAGCCTTGGGTCAGGCACACGTTTCGGTTTACAGGCAACCGGCGGTGGCCATTATCTCTTCAGGTGACGAGATTGTCTCAATAGAGCAGAATCCCGGCCTGTCCCAGATGCGTGATGTCAACGCCTATACCCTCTCTGGGCTTATCAAGCTGTCGGGGGGCATCCCAATCTATCTCGGGATTGCCAGGGACGACTTTGCAGCGCTGTATGACTTGTGTGAGCGCGCACTTGACCGGGCGGACACGGTCTTGATTTCGGGGGGCAGTTCAGTGGGGTCTCGCGATTTCACATTGGACGTGATTCGAGCACTCCCCGAGGCCGAGGTCTTGGTCCATGGTGTCTCGATCAGCCCCGGAAAGCCGACCATCCTGGCACGCAGCAAGCAGAAACCCATCTGGGGTCTTCCTGGGCAGGTCACATCGGCCATGGTGGTCTTTCATGTCATGGTTCGCCCAATGCTTGAGAGGATAGGCGGGCTTCTAGAGGATCGCTTGAACACAACAAGTGAGGTCTCTGCTCTACTGAGCCGGAACCTGGCATCCGTGCAAGGGCGAGAGGACTTCGTGCGTGTGAGGCTTGTTCGACGGGGGAATCAGACCTATGCTGAGCCGATTCTAGGGAAATCTGGCCTCATCCACACCATGGTCAAGGCGGACGGTTTTGTCAGGATTGATGTGAACTCAGAGGGACTGGAAAAGGGCGCTCCCGTAAGCGTCATCTTGTTCTAGCAGACCGTGGGAAAACGCTGATCTGCGGCAGCCTCCAAGAAAGAGAGTTCCCAACGGGCTGCCAGACACACCACTGGTTTCAAAACCGCACTTTTCGCTGGTTTGTCCATTCTTAGTTTTTCGGCGAATATAATATCCCTGATTGCCTTGCACCCTGGGCCACCACCAACGACTGCCACGTTGAGTGCTTTACGCACTTGCATCACTGCATCCTTTCAGGGGAACACCCGACTGTCTTATTGGAATGTCGAACCAATGCGTTAGGCTTTGACAATCTCAAAGCTTTTTGAGCAACCGTTCGTGAATGTTGTCAAATCCTCCGTTGGACATGACGACGATGATATCGTTGGGCTCTGCTACTGTGACGAGATAGTCAATAATTGCATCGGTATGGGGAAAACAGGATGCCTCTTTGCCCTGATTTCTCAGGTCCTGGGTCAACTCCTCTGATGAAAACCGCTCCTGTGGAGGTATTTTTTCCAAAAGCGCTGGCTGGCGAATACAGATCAAATCTGCGTCACGAAAAGACCCATTGTATACTTTCTGAAATACTTTGCGACGGCTCGAATTTGTGCGTGGTTCAAAGACAGCGATTATCCTCCTGCCTGCATAGAAAGCGCGGATCGCTGCCAGGGTCTCTCGGACTTCTGTTGGATGGTGGGCAAAGTCATCTATCACCGTGATGTTTCGCTTGATGCCCCGCACCTCTTGGCGACGCTTGATTCCCTCAAAGGTTTCGAGTGCCTCTGAGATGAGGTCCTGGGGTATCCGCAAATCATCAGCCACGGCAATGACTGACAGGACGTTCAAGGCATTGTGACGGCCTATGAGACGTGTCCTGAAGCGACCAAAAGGCTTTCCTCGCATCGTGACTTCAAGGTGGCTCCAGGGTGGATCAATGCTCACATGCTTAAGCTGCCACGGCGAGGTGTGCTCAAACCCGTATGTTGTTGTCCAGCAAGAGGCCTGGGACATAAGTTCTCCCAAAGTGGGGGTTTCATCGCAGACGACCAGAAGGGACTCCTCGGGCATAGCGGTTACAAAGTCGCGGAATGCCTTTCGGACATGGTCTATATCGCGATAGATGTCGGCGTGGTCAAATTCCACACCCGTGAGGATGGCCCGTGAGGGGGTGTAGTGAAGAAACTTGGGCCCCTTATCAAAAAAGGCGGTGTCATATTCGTCTCCCTCCACGACAAAGTAAGGCCCTTTGCCGATATTGTAATTGCGATCAAAGTTTTTCAGGATGCCA
>JASFIH010000064.1:0-6084 GCA_050122775.1 Deltaproteobacteria bacterium | reverse complement strand
CCCCTTTGTGTTTATGGTCATCTTCTTACTCTTCAAACCATACGGACTCTGGGGTTGGGAAAGGATTGAAAGGGTGTGAGAACGCAAAGGGCATAGCGCATAGTGTGTTCTCTTTTTCGCTTTGCGCCATGCGCCATGCGTGACATTGGAGCCATCTTATGTCAACAACATTTCTGCCATGTAGCGTTTACCACGAAGACTATACACAGGATCACGCCTGGTGGCAGACTAGGTTTGTCAAGGGGAAGATGTTTCTGCTCGTCTTGCTCCTCTTCGTGGTGATTCCCGTGTTTGCGGACGCTTATGTGGTAAGCGTATGCAATCAGATCGGATACACAATCCTGGGAGCGTTAGGGGTACAGCTCCTGATCGGCTACTGCGGTCAGGTCACTCTCGGCCATGCCGCTTTTCTGGCGGTGGGCGCCTACACGAGCACCTTACTGGTCCTGGAGTTCCCTTGGCCCGAGTTCCTGATGGACTGGGGGCTTGCATATCCGATCAGTATCATTATTGCTGCCGTGGTCGCTGGTGTCTGGAGTGTGCTCTTTGGTCTCCCGTCAGCTAAGGTAAAAGGCTTTTACCTGATCTTGACAACCATGGCGGCACAGTTCGTTACCGTCGACTTTGTCATTGCTCAGTATGTCAGCAGGATCGGAGGCAGGGGTCAGGCCTTTTCCTTGCCGCCCGGAACCATCAAGATCGGACCGTGGGTGATCGATAGCGACCTCAAGGTCTATTTCATGATGCTTGTTTTGGTCATCATGTCCGTGATCAGCCTAGCCAACTTGCTTCGTTCCCGTGCGGGTAGAGCTTGGGTGGCTATCAGAGACAATGACATTTCTGCTGAAGTGATGGGGATTAATGTCGTTAAATACAAGCTGCTCGCCTTTTTTGTGGCAGGCTTCTTTGGTGGAATCGCCGGGGCCTTTTGGATCAGCAACCTGGCGGCCATCAGCTATGAGCATTTTCCCTGGTTTTGGTCCCTCTGGCTGGTTGGCGTGATTCTCATCGGCGGGGTGGGGTCGCTTCATGGGGCTATCTTTGGCTCCATATTCATGGTAGTGGTCATGGAGGGCCTGCAGCTCGCTGTAATGCCACTCGCCGATACGTATCCCAAGCTCTTGATGGACTTTCTCTTTATCAAGGAAGCTGCATTTGGCTTAGCCATCTGTGCTTTTTTGATATTTGAACCAAACGGACTGGCTTATCGGTGGTGGCAGATCAAGAATTATTTCAACCTGTGGCCGTTTTCGTACTAGAGGCCTGATCTTCACAGGAAGTCTGGCTTCCCACGCGTGAACACAACGACACCAAGACAGTCTTTTAGTGCTAGGTCAGAAGGGGGGGATGACGAATAAGTCTAGACAACGGGTAACTTTTGGAAAGCCTTTTCACGATCAGATAGGGAGGAAATTATGAACATGAGAAATCTATGGTTCAAGCTCTTCGTATCCTTTTTTGCCATGGGCGTCCTTGTGGTAGGCCTTGGTACCACTGGCGGAGCCGACACGATTAATATAGGGTCCCTGAACGATATGACAGGGGCCACCTCCGACGTTGGCAAGGACTATGCCCTTGGCATTGCTGAAGCCATCCACTACGTGAATGACATGGGAGGCATCAACGGCAAGCAAATCAAGCTTTATCAGTTTGATTATGGCTACCGCGTGCCCGAAGCCCTCACTAAGTACAACCTCTTCAAACGGCTCAAATGCGTGGCTGTCCTGGGATGGGGGACCGGAGACACGGAAGCCCTGTCACCCACAATAACCAAGGACAAGATGCCATACGTATCAGCCTCTTACTCGGGCCACCTGACAGACCCTAAGAAGACACCTTACAACCTCTTTTTCGCCACCGACTATTCGACCAACGCCAGGGCCGCCATCACGGCTTGGTTCGACAAGAGGTGGCCAAACCACAAGGATTTCGGGAAAAGAAGTCCACGCTTTGCTTGCTCTTACATGTTTGCCTCCCCGTACTGCAGCGCCCCTATCAAGGCCATCAAAGACCAGGCAACCATCCTGGGCTTTGAAATAGGGCCAGATCAGGACGTTTCGCTTTTTGCCATTGACACGAAAAGCCAGATCCTTGCCCTCAAGGAATTCAAACCCGATCTGGTCTGGCACGGCAATACCACCATGTCCGTGGCAGCCACTTTGCGGGATGCCTATTCATTGGGTCTGGGTGCAGATCATATCGTCAATAACTGGGGCTATGACGAGAACCTCCCGCGGTTGGCCAGCGAGGCGGCTGAAGGCGTTATGGGAGCCGCCGTGTGTGCCTTTTTCGGTGAAGACGTTCCCCTCATGGACAAAGTCGTAGAGTACGCCAAGAAATATAACCCTGGTATTGCCCCGGAAAAGCGGCTCATTCGCACTGTGCAGGGGTGGGGCGCTGTGCTCATTCTCTGGGAAGCACTAAAAAAGGCGGACAAAGCCGGAGACCTCAGTGGCGAGAGCATTCTGAAGAACGGTTTTGAGACCTTCAGGGATTTTGATATCGGTCTGGGAGCCCCACCGATCACGTTCACAGCCACCGATCATCGGGTCGCGGGACAGGTTCCCATCTATGAATGGAAAGGCGGGGCATTCAATCTGGTCGAGCGAGTCGACCTGAAGGGACGCTGGCCGGACAAATGGGCCAATGAGTGGATCGGCTGGTGATTTTTCCTGAGGAGGCCTGAGACTTGTCAGAACAAGATCTCATCCTGAAGATCAACAATATTGAGGTCAAGTACCACGAGGTTATTTTGGTTCTCAAGGGGGTTTCCATCGAGTTGCCCAAGGGGGGGATCGTGGCCCTCCTGGGGGCCAACGGGGCCGGGAAGAGCACAACCTTGAAGGCCATTTCGGGTCTTTTGAAGCATGAAGACGGGGAGGTCACCGACGGTTCTATTGAGTTCATGGGAGAGCGTATTGATAGACTCGGCGCGGAAAAGATCGCAAAGATGGGCGTTGTCCAGGTGATTGAGGGACGCAGGGTCTTTGAGCATCTGACCGTGGAACAAAACCTCAAGGTTGGAGCCCACCTAAGGCGGGACGGCAAGTCTGTCAAAGCGGGCTTGGAAATGGTGTATCACTACTTTCCGCGCCTGAGAGAAAAGCGCCATGAGGTGTCTGGGTTTGTCAGCGGCGGAGAGCAGCAGATGACGGTTGTAGGCCGCGCCTTGATGACAAACCCGAAACTGATCTTGCTGGACGAACCATCGATGGGCCTCGCCCCGCTCCTCATCCACGAGATCTTCAACATCGTCACCCGGCTCAACCAAGAAGAGAATATCTCGATCCTCTTGGTGGAACAAAACGCCAAGCTTGCCCTCAATGTTGCTCCACATGCTTATGTGATGGAAAACGGCCGTATCGTCATGGATGATACGGCAGAGAAGCTTCGAGAAAATCCCGATATCAAGGACTTTTATCTTGGCCTAACAGATGTTGGGGGCCGAAAGAGTTTCCGGGACGTGAAACATTACAAACGAAGGAAGCGCTGGCTCACCTAGCCATGAACAAGAGACTCCGCTCCGCAGAGGAGTATTGGAAAAATCGTGTGCCGCAGCGTGGCACAAACCAAGTGTCATAAAGAGCTCGTTGAATAAGTCGTACGATCTGAAACGATACAGGAGGGAGGTTACAAATGCGCAAAAGATCAGTGATGTGGAAAAGTCTAAGTCTGTTGGTCCTCGGCGCCCTTTTGGTAGGCTGCGCCACGGCGCCGCTGACACCAAGCGAGCAGAACTTCAAGACCCCAGTGGTTAGGCTGAACTCTGTAGAGGTGGCCCACTACTGGGGATGGTGGTATTTTGCCAAGACGATAGAACCCACCAAGGGTCAGGCTGGTGACTACGGTGCCCCCCTGGATGTTGCCTTTATCTTCGACATTGAGAATCCCAACCCGTATCCCGTAATGATGGAGTACCTCAAGTTTACCGTGGCCTTTGAGGAATTTGACCTCAATACAGTTTTTTCCGTGGAGCCTCAATGGATACCCGCGGGCAAGACGAACCAGTTACGGGTGCATGCCATGTTCGATGGCAGGCAATCCCTTCTGAGCCTCCTGGTCACAGGTGGCTTTAAGTTGCAGGAAAAGGGCATGGGCACTGGTGCTGGTGCTGCCCTTACGCAATTAGGACTCTGGTGGGAGGGTATTCCTGAATTCTCTTTACCAGTCTATGTCAAGGAGGGTTCGGCTGTTTTCAACGCAGGTGACTTGATGACTGTCACCAGTTTCAGCGGGGAATTCCCATTGGAATAGAAGATGAATTAGGTGGTGCCCATCCATGGATGAATCCTTGAAGAAAGGGCACTAACGTAAGTTTCCAATTCAGAAATGAGCGATTTTCCGCAACGTCAAGGAAAACAAGAGGTTGCGCGGAGGCGTACCGAGGTACGTCGCACAAGTAATGCCGCGGTTTGACACCGAGATTATGGATGGAAACTAGGCAAGAAGACGTGTGCGTGTCCCAAGTTTGTTGATTTTGTATTAGGTTCGAGACAGGTTGCTCGATTTTGTCGAGCAGGGGACATGTACACGTCTTTATTGCCTTGATAGTGGTTCTCAAAGATATGTTCCGATTGGTCTGAAGGAGCACGCCTCCGCTCTCGACGGCTGAAAGGCAACGTTCCACTTGGGGGATTTTGACCGAATTTGCTCATTTTGGTGCACTTTGTGCAGGGACATCGGGACTTGGGAAGACGGTGAACCATGACGGCAAGGATCGATCGCATATCCGGTTACTATGACCAAAGACTTGAGACGCTAACCGCAGAAGAGAGGGTGGCCTATCAGGACACCGAGCTCCAAAGAATTGTTCAACACGCCTATGCAAATGCTCCGGCCATCAGAAAAAAGCTGGAAACGAGCCGTGTCGAGCCGGGTGCCATCAGAACCGTCAAGGACTTGGAACGGCTTCCGATCACCCACAAGCATGAGTTGGCTGCATTGCAGCAGAAAGAGCCCCCATTTGGCGGTTTTCTCGGTGTGCCCATGGATCGCCTCAAGAGGATATGCATGTCTCCCGGCCCCATTTATGAGCCAGAGGAAATACACAGTAAGAACGACCGCTGGACCCAAGCCTTTTTCGCGGCCGGGTTTCGAAAAGGGGACATCGGACAAATCACATTCAGCTACCACCTGGTCCCGCCGGCGTTCTGGTTCGAGGATGCACTGCTTCGGTTGGGCTGTGTTGCAACGCCAGGAGGTGTCGGCAATACCGAACTCCAGGTGCGGATGATGCATGACCTCAAAGTCACTGGGTATATAGGTACCCCAAGTTTCTTGGTCGCCATCTCAAAGAAGGCGGGGGAGGCGGGGTACGACCTCCAGGAAGACCTCCATTTGGAAGTTGGCTTTGTCGCTGGGGAGATGCTTACCGAGTCCCTCAGGGCTGAATTGGAGCAGGCATTCGGGATGGTTGTTCGACAGGGTTATGGCACGGCTGACGTGGGATGTTTGGCTTACGAGTGTTTTCAAAAAAACGGGATGCATTTTCCGTATAACTGTGTCGTGGAAGTCGTCGATCCCGACACCGGGCGTCAAGTTGGGCCGGGTGAGACCGGAGAAGTGGTCGCTACAGTTTTTGATGAGGTTTATCCTATGATACGTTTTGGCACGGGGGATCTCTCGTATTTTACAGACGAGCCATGTCCGTGCGGTCGTACAGCATACCGGCTGGTAAAGCTCCTTGGGCGTCTTGACCAGGTGACCAAGGTCAAAGGCATGTTTGTTCATCCGTCAAATGCAGACGAAGTGGCAACCAGATTTCCCGAGGTTGATCGGTATCAGGTCATAGTGACCCGAGAGGCCCATGTGGATCAGATGACTTTTGCTGTGGAACTCAAGGAGGGCTGTAAGCCAACACAAGACCTTGCCAAGCGGATTGAGGCGGCTATCCCAAACAGCATGCGGGTGCGTGGAAGAGTCAGGTTCCTCGACAGGGGCACCTTACCTGAAGAATATAGGAAGATCGATGACAGGCGGAAATGGGATTAGAAGCCATTTCAAAACCCCATCTCGTGCCCGATGGCTACGTTGAGAACCTTTTCAAAATGCTCACATACTCCCGTGTATGCTGCGCTTTTTCAT
>JASFIH010000063.1:0-6135 GCA_050122775.1 Deltaproteobacteria bacterium | reverse complement strand
CTCTTCGTCATTCAGACCTATCATCTCATTTCTCGTGAATCCAAAGAGATCCAGAGCACACTGATTGACATCAGTGAATGTGCCGTCTCGAGCTGTAATGGTAATCGCATCCAGAGACTCCTCAAAAAGGTTTCGGTATCTCTCCTCACTGTCTCGTAGCGCCTCCTCGACCCGCTTCCGACCAGATATTTCCTGTTTTAGAACCACGTTGGCCTCTGTTAGCTCACCCGTTCGTTCTTCAACCCGGGCTTCCAGTTGGTTGTGAGCTCTGTGCAGCACCTCCTCCGCACCCTTGTGTTCAGCCATTCCGCTGGATACGCTTTCAATCATCTGATTTGTCACTCTCCTCAGACGTTCCAGCAGTTCCACCGGAGACCTCCCTGCCACCCGAGCCGTCAGATCGCCTCTTGAGACCCGGTGCAACACATCAAAGTGCTCTGCCAAACCAATGGCAAACTCGTGAGACAGATCAACCATCTCTGCAAGGCTTTTGGCAGTCACGTTCACAAGGTGCTTCAACTTCTCAATCAACTCCATGTCGGAGTGTTCAGGTATCTGGACTGACGGGTCTCCTGAAGAGATCTGCCTCAACGCTTCAAAGACCTCGGACAATCCGAGGGCCAACTCCAGGCTGATGCCTTCCAACTCCCAGTCTCGCTGCTCCACCATTCTCCTGAATTCTGTGAACTGTTAATCTACCACCTTGAGGGTTTGTTCCAATGAGGTGAGATCCAAGTTGGACTGAAACAGTTCACAGTCGAGGCGCACGTCTGTCTTTTCCAGGAACCTGCCCTGGATCTCATCTCGGCAGTGGCTCCCTGAAATGAGCCAGCACCTGTGCTCTCTTAACTTGTATGCCGGGCATTCTACTTGGCCGCATTCAAAGAACTCCCAGCATTTAACCTTTTGTTGCATCGGTCAGGTTCCCATGAAACGCCAGAGATCACAAATCTGTGCATTCCCCCGCCCCTTGGTGTAGCCCATGCCCAGCAGGCTTTTGGGCTCTAGGCGAAAAAAGGCCGATAGCAAAGTGAATCCCCAAAGCAGGAGGGAGGTTCAGTCTGGCAATGGTGGTTTGCAGCCCCATAAGGAACAAGGCCATTTTAAGATAGCTCTCCTTAACCCCAACCTAAGCCCGGGGCTTGCGGGGAGCAGGCTGGTCAATGATCATGGTGTGCAGGCCGTGATTACCTGCCGGCTAAAACTGTATTTGGATCTTTCTCTTCTCTCCCCCTTCATCGTTAATAGAAAGAAAGACTTTCCCCAACCGTTCACACCACGTGCGCACGTCCTTCTCGAACGTAGGACAGTCTCCCAGCACCTCCAAAATATCGCCGGGTTTCATGTCTGGAGCCTGCACCGCGATCTTAAGAACCGGCTGGGGGCACTTCAAGCCAAGGGTGTCTAAGACATGTAATGCCATGATCATCTCCTTACCTTGAACTTTGGGGTTTAATCACCTTGATCAACCTTTTCTCCTTATCATACAAATGCACCATTTGCCTCGCGTCGCCTGTGAGGCAATGGGTAGCGCAGGCCATGCATGGGTCATAGGCCCGAAACGCCATCTCAATCATGTTCAGAATGCCATCGGAAACGCGACCGCCCTTTATAAAGGCTCGGGCAGCCTTCTCTATCGACATGCAGATGGCAGCAGCACTATTCTGTGTAGCGACCAGCAAGTTCAGCTTTTCCACAATGCCCGCTTGGTCGGTTTGATAATGATGAAACAGAGTTCCCCGCGGGGCTTCGCACACCCCGATGCCTTCTTCAGGCGTCCGTTCGGAAAGATTCCTGATGTGAGGGCTCGTAAGATCTTCATCTTCCGCAAGTTGATGCATCCTCTCTGCTGCATACAAGACCTCAACAAGTCTCGCCCAGTGATAGGCCAATGTGTTATGAATCGGCTTACTACCCAGCGCGTCAAACATCCTCTCATACTCGGCCTGGGCCAAAGGCGTGGCCATGCCCCCTGAAGCATTGAGGCGAGCAAGAGGGCCAACCCTGTAAATACCGCTATTCATTCCATCAACAAATCCCTGCCAGCCAACCTTTTTCAAGTAGAGTGGCTTGAGATAATTCCATGGCTCGACACGTTCCTCTAAATGCTGCAAGTAGTCCTTTGCCTCAAATCTTGCAAACTCGTTGCCTGCTGGATCAACAATCCTGAGCTTTCCCTCGTAGAAATTGACCTTGTCTTCGTCATCAACCATGCCCATGTAGTAAGTACTATGTTGGAAAACGTCACCTGTAAGCAGCCTGGCATATTCCGCGTTCTCTAAGACCTCATCGTGAAACAGCTTCAACGCAAGCTTGCCAAATTCTATGGCATCCTTTGCCACCATCTCTATTTCGGTTCTTTCTGCCTCTGTCAAAACCTTTGAGACCCCACCCGGAAGGCCGCAGACAGGGTAAAGGGCGCTCCCGCTAATCGCAGCATTCACCCCTCTCACCCTCTTTCGAATATCAATGAGTGCTTTCCCGATTGAAACACCCAGTTTTCTTATGACACCAAATATATTTCTGTCAGGGCCTGGCGCGTCCGGACCAACGATCAGATCAGGGCCGCCTAGAATAAAGAAATGTAAAAGGTGATCCTCAAAGATAAAGGCATTGTACATCAGCTCTCTGATTTTCGTTGCAGCAGGTGGCGGCTTCACTTTGAAGAGGTCATCCAGGGCCTTGCTGGATGCCGTATGGTGGGCCGTAGGACACACGCCGCAAATCTTTTGGGTAATCGCGGGCATCTCTTCTGCCGCCCTGCCCTCACAAAACTTCTCAAATCCCTTAAAGTCTGGAACCTGCAAATAGGCCCGCTCCACGTCCCCCTGTTCGTCCAGAAAGATATCTATCTTCCCATGTCCTTCCAATCTTGTTATGGGGTCAATCGTGATTCGTCTACTCATTTTGATCCTTTGGAGAATCTGCCCCTCAGCATTGACGTGGCCAGGCTATACCTATAGAACAAGCCTGCCGGATCAGGAATGGAGTCTGCGACTGTTTCTAATTCACCTTCGTCACGCGAATCAATAAGGGACGCCAGAAAGGACAGTGATTTTGCCCCCTGGTCCCTCACGCGATCGGTAGGCCCAAAGCAGCCTCGACAGGGCATGTTCGCACGGATACATCTGGCTACGCAACCGCCCCTGGTAGCCGGGCCAAGGCAGATGAGGCCTTGGTCCAAGAAGCATTTTGCGGGGTCCCACAATGTCTGGTGAAGGCGCTGAAACCCCTTTATCCGCAATCTGTCTGGTCTGCTGTCTCTTCGGGGGCAAGTATCACAAAGCGCTTTCTTATCCGCTAATACGCTTCCCCTCGCGGGAAGCGTGCCCTCTAAGGCCATCATGATCGCATTTTTGATGAGCTCGGGTGTTGGCGGACAGCCAGGAACATAGTAGTCTACCTCTACCACTTGGTCCAAAGCCTTCACACGATCGAGAAAAGCTGAAAGGTCCAGTTGCCTGCCCGATTCCGTTGTTGAGACTTGAGGCAGTGTCCCCTCGGGGTTCTCCATGGTGGGAACTTCTTTGTACGATCGACTCAGGATAGCTTCACGCTCGAAAAAATTTCCCAGACCGTAAACGCCACCGAGATGTGCACAACTCCCCTGAGCCATGAGCACTTTCGACTTCTTTCTCAAAAGCCCGGCCATCTCTTCATGGGCATCCATTCTGATGGCCCCGTTGATCAGCGTGACCGCAATCTCACCGTCACCCAGGACCGCCACGTCCTCATATTTGAAGTCCAAGGCAATCGGCCAGAACACGATGTCTGCCATGTCGGAGACCGTGAGGATGTCCTCGGCCAAGTCCAGGACCGATTCCTCACACCCGCCACAGCTTGAACACCAGTATAGGGCAATCTTTGGTTTGGCCATCAGTAATCGCTTTGCTACATCAACATGTCACCAGGTTCTGTGTTCCAAGAAGCCGTGTCCCCTAACCAGACAGGGGCCCAAGCCGTCTCACTTGCTCTACCATCTCGGAAACGACTTCAGCAAACCGGTCGCCCTCCGTGGCAGAAATCCAGTCCAGCCTGAGTCTTTCTTCCTCCACACCAAATTGTGGAAGCATCTTTTTCAGCAACTTGTATCTTTTCAGCGTCTGGAAATTGCCTTCTTTGTAATGGCAGTCACCTGGATGGCATCCCAATATGAGAACACCATCTGCCCCCTCTTTGAAGGCCTGGATGACAAATTGGGGATCGGTCCTTCCGCTGCACAGGACCCGCACGACTCTAAGGTTGGAGGGGTATGGCTTCCGGGCCCTGCCTGCCGCATCTGCACCTTCATAAGCACACCAGTGACAGAGAAAACCAACGATTATCGGTTCAAAGCGACCCACTTCTGCGTGCCTCTACTGCAATGCCTCCAACAGTCCCCTGACCTCTGCGGCAATTTCCGCGTCCGTGAAATGTCTTGCCCTGATCGCTCCGCTCGGGCAAGCAGCAGGACAGATGCCGCACCCTCTGCATAGTACGTCGTTGATCACTATGCGCTTTTCAATCTTGTCAAAACTGATCGCCTTGTACGGACATAGGCTGACACATATCCTACACCCGGAACACAGACTTTCATCTGCTGTGGCTGTGACCGGCTCCAGCACCAACTTCTCGCCAGGGATCAGACGTGACATAATTCTCCCGGCTGTCGCCTGGCCATCTGCCACAGCGGCGTGGACATCCTTCGGTCCCTGAGCACACCCTGCTATGAATATACCCTCGCGGAGGGTTGAGACCGGCGCTATGCTGGGATTCTCCTCCACAAAGAACCCACCCTCACCCAGCGGTATGTCAAAAACATCGGCGAGGTGTCCGGCGTCTCTCCCCCCTTCCATGGCTGGGGCCAACACCACCATGTCACACATAACCGCTTCCGGCCGTCCCTGAACATCCACGTACTTGACCCATATGTTTCCTTCGTCTTCCAAGATTTCTATTGAACCGGGGTCTCTCATGTGAAGGAATCTCAGACTACCCTCCCCCGAGATCTTTCCAAAAAAGCTCTGCGCTTCTTTCCCTGGGAGACAAAAATCTGAGTACAAATGGGTGATTGAAATCCCCTGGAGTTTCTTTTTGGCCTGGTACGCAAATTTCAGTAAATACGTGCAGCATACCCCAGAGCAGTGTTCATGGTACTTGGCAGTCCGGGAACCAACACAATGCACAAGGACCATCTTCTTTGGTGGCTGCCCGTTTTTCAGTGTGATCTTTCCCCCTGTCGGGCCGGTAGGATTCAACAGCCTTTCGAATTCGAGGCTAGTACGTACATTTTCGATTTTCCCATACCCATATTGTGGTGCTTGTTTTGGGTCGAAGAGGTCAAACCCGGTAGCCAAGACAATCGCACCAACGCTCAACGCTTCAACCCGATCGGCATCTTCGTAGTTGATGCAGCCGAACGGACAGGCTTGCTCACAGGCATTGCAGGCTTCTCCGTGCCAACGCAAACAGTGATTCTTATCGATGACTGCCACATTGGGAAGGGCACCAGCATAAGGAATGTAGATAGCGCGCCTTTCATCAAGCCCCTGGTTGTATTCATTGCTCACCTTGACTGGGCAGACATCCAAGCAGGCCTCACAACCAAGGCAGGTGGCGGTGTCCACGAACCTTGCTCTCCGCTCGACCTTGATCACAAAATTTCCATAGAAACCTACCACCTCTTGGACTTCGCTATATGTAAAAACATCAACCTGCTCATGGTGCAAAACCGCGTCCACCAGGGGATCAAGTACACAAGATGCGCACTCCAAGGTTGGGAATAGGTCTTCGTACAGAGCGACCTTCCCTCCTACGCAAGGCGACTTCTCCACCAAATACACCCTTCTATTCTTTTGCGCCAATGTCAGTGCGGCACTGATCCCGGCCATGCCAGCCCCCACCACGAGGACATCGGGCTGGCATTCTATCTCTCTGGTCTCCAAAGGCTCGTGATAGACAACCCGCCGGACTGCTGCATTGATCATAGCCTTTGCCTTCTCCGTGGCAAGAGGCTTATCCCTGATGACCCAAGCGCAATGCTCTCTGATGTTGGCAATCTGAAAAAGGAAGGGGTTTAATCGTGCGCTCTTCAGAATTTCCTTGAAAGTCATTTCATGTTCTTTGGGCGAACACGCTGCAAACACTAATCTTGTA
>JASFIH010000062.1:0-6196 GCA_050122775.1 Deltaproteobacteria bacterium | reverse complement strand
TGGTCTCGCTGTTGGGGCATCTGTTGATTGGGATTCGCCAAGAGGTGCTTTGGAGAAAATGCTCTGGGGCGACCCCAAAGTCATTTGGGGAGGAGAAGTGATCACCAACTTCTCCATTTTCAAGGAACTTGCAGAACAGCTTCTCTCAGATCCGCGTCGGAAAGAACGCTATGGCACCGAATCATGGATGCTTGACCTTATTGTAGCCCCAGCCTTTGATGCCGACAGCATTGAGATCCTTGGAAAGCGGGGCAAGCGGAGGATCTTTCATAACGCTGTGCTCTCCAGCATCGGACCCCTCATGGGTTTTGTGTACAGGCACGTTCGGGGTGGGTTTTTGAAACAACCCTCTCCAGATTATGTGTTGAAGAAAAATGACATGAACTGGGTTGGCGCCCCTTTGACCGGTGCTGCGTTTGACACCCTCTTGCTGTCATGGGCAATCGCATGGTCAACCCATATGAATGGCATTGCCGTGGCTCGGGATTGTCAGCTGCTTGGATGTGATGGGCAGCCATCGAGCGTTGGAGCGGTGCAGACGGTTATCCATAAAGCTGCACAGGCAGGGCACGACCTAGCAGATGCCGTCTTTGCAGCCAATGCCTTCCTGCCATTTTCGGACTCCGCTGAGCTACTGGCTGAGAGCGGCTGCACAGGAGGTCTTTTGCCCGAAGGTGGTGAAAGGGAGGAGAGCATTCGACGTCTTTTTGCCGACCGCGGCATGCGTGTAGCATTCATACCCCGAATGTACCGCGGCTTTGCCCGGCACTGACACCGGCTACGGTTGATAACGCCGGCTTTTGCACAGGATCATCTTTGGGAAAAGTCCCAGCGATGGCGCGGGAAAGGGTTGACAAGGTGAGTCATCTTCCTTCAGCAGTCATGATAGACTCAAAGAGCACGCCGGAAGAAATAAGCCCTAGCCGGAAAGGGACGAAGTTAGAGCGTACTCAGGATGCACTATAAGCTGAGAGCACATCATTTCCTGCTTGCCGTTGGCGTCATCGGATCCTTCATTGCCTTTTTGCCAGTACTCACAACGCCGTTCCGTAACGATGAATGGTACATAGCCAGTTTTTCTCGGTATGCCCCGGTCACTCTGCAAACCATAGCACAAGTCTCTTCTTGGGAGCTATTCGGTGATCCCAGATTTCAACCTTTATCCCATCTGCTTCTCTTTTTTGTCCACAGGGTGCTAGGCAATAGCTTCATGTTGTTTCACCTCCTGAGTTGGGTTTCCCATGCTGTGGTTGGACTCCTCATTTACGGCATTGTCAAGGACCTCCATGGCCATAAGATGACAGCGGCGTTGAGCGCAATCCTTTTCATGACCGGCTTCAGCCATTTTGATACCGTGAGCTGGACGTATCATCTGTACATCATACATCAGACGGCCTGTTTCCTTTTTGGATTCTGGATCGTCCTGCGAGGGCCATCCAGACTGCGATGGTGGCAGGGGGTTGCTGGTGGCATTTTGGTCGGCTTTGCCTCTTATTTCTACGAGGCTGGGCTGGCTATCCCAATATTTATTCTTGGGACTATGTTCTGGTCGCATTATGAGTCTGAGAAATCAGAATCTCACTCGAACTTGATCCGTGTGTTCAGCTTTGCTGTCTGTGTGGTTGTGGGCTATGGGGCATTTCTTGGCTTCCATTTACTGCAAGTCGGGTCTCAGATATCCGCCCGTGTTGACGTGGCGCTGTTCCTGCGCGCAGCCCGTAATTCATTTGCCGGGTTATGGAGTCAGGCCATTCTGGGCAACTTGGGGTTTCCCCCACGCCATGCAATGGGAGACATATTCTATCTTCAAGGGAACGAATTCAGCTTCGCACCTATCGTGGCAACGGGCATTTTCCTGGCCGCCCTTGCAAGTGGCTTGCGTCGATTCAGGCAAAGAGGCGCTGGGAAGAATCGCGCGTATTTGCTTCCAGTTTTTCTTGCATGTGCTGTCAGCTACTACGGAATAATTGCCATTGGCCGATTCAATCTCTATGTCTTGACCCAGGCACGATACTTCTATCTTCCAGATGCATTTCTGGTGTTGGCGGCCTCGTGGCCCATGGTTTTGGCTTGCTCAGTGCAGTCCAAGCAGAGCAGCAAGCAAGGTGTCGGCAGCCGGCGTCATATCTTGCGGAGCGTCGCCCGGCCTCAGACTTGGGCAATAGGTGGTGTGTGTATCGTGATAACCCTTAATGCCTTTCATGTTTTTGGAATGTGCAGGGAGATTGCTCGAACGCTGGCTCCTGTCAAGGACGCCATCGACACAGTAGAAGATTTTAGCAGGACATGGAACGGGGAAAAGCGGTTGTATATCGATTTTGTGCCACGCAATTTGGCCGGAAGGCTGTTTGGGGGCATGCACGTGGCATTGGAAACGTCCCTTGAAATGCCCGGCATCTTGACTCGCCACGTTTCTGAGGCGCAGTATGTGTTCGCCGAGTCACAGGGCATCGTTCCTAACCCCACGTTCAGGCGCCAAAACACAAAGAGGGATGATTTCACGCTGGAGTTTGACTATGTGATGTGGGGCCCGTTCATAAGCGTCATCGATTCACCTGAAAACACCTTCAGGATTCGACAACTGTCCGCACAGGAAAACGAGCTTCTGCTGCGCCTGACGTATCAAACCGGGGCGGACCGGCGGGAATGCTTTGTGACGGCGAGGCACCCGAGACATTATGTTTCTCATGTGGTTATTCAGCAGCAGGATAACACCCTCTACGCAGTCGAAGAAGGCAAGGTGATCCTTGTTAAGCCCATTGGGCCTGGAGAGGTCATGTGGCAGGATAACGTGCTTTTTTTGGGAAGTCGCGTGGTGTTTCCACCCCAGTACTGTTACCTTGAAAATTTCTTTGCTTGCGTTGGGAAGGCAAGGTACGACCTGCAAGGGATGAATGTGGGAGACGGGATTTCTAATCCCTCACTGCGCGCACCAATGCCGGCTCTAAATTCTGATCCGATCTACTGGCGCCTCAAGTAAAAGAGGACCCTTCTCTAAGCTTCATTCTCCGGCAGGATATGTCTGCGTGGGATTCATCTGTTGGTGGTTTGCTTCTTCGATCTGAGCAATGATTTCCTTTAGCACCACAGCCTTACGAGGATCTTTGGTCAAGACCAGGGCTTGTTCGAAACAGCGTTTGGCCTCAATAGGCTTGTGAAGGTAATGGAGATACAGGATACCGAGGTTGTGGTAAGCCTCCAGAAGGTCGGGTTCCGCCTGTATCACCTGCAGGTAGTAGCGAACGGCAAGGTTTACGTTTCCAGATAGCGCATGGGTCTGTGCCAGATTGAAAACAGCTTCCCTATGCGTTGGGTCACGTTGAAGAACTTCTTCGAACTGAGCGATAGCCTGCGCATAAAGCGCCTTTTCAGCGAGAGTCAGGCCCAGATTGTTTCGCGCATTCACGTTGGTTGGATCCAGCGCAAGGGCCTTAGTGAAGTTTTCTATAGCCAGATCCTTGTTGCCAAGGCGCAGGTATGTCTGTGCCAGATGATCATAGGTAGAGGCCTGTTCAGGCGACAAGGAAGCAGCCTTCTTTAGGGCAACAACAGCATCTCCGTAGTCTCCCCTGAAGAAATTGACAACACCCAAGTTTTCATAAGCAGGCGCGAAGTCTGGCCTTAAGGCAATGGCTTGGGTGAGTTGGTTAAACGCCTTTTCATATTCCCCGATGTCAATGTATGAGATTGCCAGATTGACGCGGGGCCGGGCCTTGGCCGGGGATTTGTTTACCGTGTCCTGCCACAGTGTCACACCATTCCGCCACACCGAGTTTCTATGATACGTTCCAGCGGAGAGAAGTAATAGTGGGAAGATCATCACTGCACTCAGTAATCTCATGTGTTGCCTGAGGGCGACGAGAATGCCTGTCAGAACCAACGCAAAGCCTACAAGTGGAAGATAGAGGCGGTGTTCAAAGATAAGATCGGGCAGAGGAACCAAGGAGGAGCTTGGCGACAGGGTTACAAAGAACCAAATGGTTCCAAAGGTGACAAGGGGAGAGGCCCGATAAAGGAGCAGCCCCAAAGCCAGAACAGAGCTGATCAACAAAAGGCTCCAGAGTACCTCCGGTACAAGGAGAGACTGCGACAAAGAGAAATCATAGTCAAGATTCTGTTCAACGGGCCAGACCAGCAGTTGTAGATAGGTTGCAATCACCCTGGTCTGGGTCATCATATAAGACCAACGGGAAGGAGATTCATACAGGAAATTCTCGGTTACCGCGCTGCTTTGTCTTGCAAGGGCTGGAACAATGATGAGCAAACACAAAAAGGGGCTGACTCTGAGTGCAATATGCCTAAGCGCTGCCCTGGTTTTAGCAAAAAAGACTATTTCGTAAAGAATGATGGTCACCGGAAGCGTAATAGCCGTTTCTTTGGTCATGGCAGACATGCAGGCTAGAATGAATGAGGCCACATAGCACAACGAGGAATTTGCTGTCGGGCTTTGGCGCTTTGCCTCATACCTGATTCGAGATGTTGCATAGAACGCCAGAGACAGCAGGTAGAAGAGAGCTGCCAGCGATTCTACCCTTTGCCAGATATAGGTCACAGCCTGTGTCTGGACCGGATGACTCAGAAAAATCAGTCCAGCCAGAAGCCCCAAAACCGATCTAGATCCAGGGGTGACTTCATCTCTTAGACAGGGCGTTCTGAGGGTCAGCAGCGTTAGCCAATAGCAGGTCATCGCGGATGCGATGTGAATAGCCAGGTTCAGCAAATGATAACCAAGGGTGCTGCTTGGAGCGAAGTAGTTGTTGAGGGAAAAAGTGAAAAACCCTATCCATCGAGACGGCGCAAAACCTATGATCCGAAACAGGTCAAGTGGATTCCTCAGAACAGGGTTATCTTGGATGTAGATAGTGTCATCAAAGACAAAGGGGACTCGGAGGGTGTTGGAGTAGATGGCTGCCCCCCACATGGTAATACATGCGATGGAAAACCATTTCTTCATCAAGGCCATTGGTTTAGGTCCATTCAAGACTTCCCGCCTCAGGGGTTGGGAAGAGAAAGGCGACACCTTCTTTGCACATGCTATTCATTATGAACCAAGCCTGCTTCAGCCTAAGGGAAATAGACCGATACCGGCTCCTGGGGATAGACCAGTTTTCCATCCCGCAAATTTTTTAGGACGTTCCGATTCTTTGCATTGTTCCTTACAAAGATTATGGCAGCACGATCTGAATAGATATATACCCAATCCCTTGAGGCTCTAATCATATTCCAGAAAAACGGAATCTGTCTGGACAAGATGATGTCAGCCGGATACTTGTCGATCAGTCTAGTCCATGCGGCGTCATCGTTGGCAGGAAAGATGTGATCCCTCAAAACGGTTTCTGGATAAGCAGTTCTGAAACGGCCGTCTATGGACACCAGGCAACTCGGATAAAGCTTCCAAATGGCATACTCTCCCCACTCGAAGGGAAGAAGCACGTTGCCCTTAATCTCGTTTGTTTGCATGAACTGAACCGCCTGCACTGGGTAGTAAAGAGGGTCAACAATGATGTGAAAACCCGCTTTCATATAGCGGTAGGTTGCGTGTCCAATATGGTAAGCGGCCACTAATAAGAAGAAGACGAACAACACGGAACAGCTCGCACGGCTTAACACAGTTTTCCCGATATTTAGTTGCAGGCTGGTTAAAAGCAACGAGAGCCATTCCACGAGGTAGGGGCCGACCATGATGGCAAAAAAGGGCACATGGCGTTGATGTTTGAAGGCGAAGACAATGGTCGCGCCAATCATGGCGATCTCCCATCGCTTGTTTTGGCGGGAGGGGTACGCCAAAGAAACGACAAAGGCAGCAGCCAAAACCTTAAATCTGAGAAAAGACGTATCCCATAACCCAATGGGGTCCCATTCTCCTATGGGGCGCGGCTGGGAAAGGCTGTGATAAAGAAAGGCAAGGAGTTTGATGCCGTTCGGCGTCACAAAACACGCCGCTGTAGTGAGTAAATACCAGAATAAAAGAACCTTCAGTGATGGTCCGACTTTTCGCTCCTTGAATATCCAAGCCAAACCCTGCCAAACCAGAACAACTGTGTATTGTACCCATCCGATCAAAAATCCGCCGTGACTATTGCACCAAATGATCATGATAAATGGCAACAGCCAAAGCTTGTTCTTCTGTCTTTCCAAATAGCAGTGAAAGATGTGGAAGAATAAAGCGAAAAACAATAAAGAGAAGATATGGGGT
>JASFIH010000061.1:0-6203 GCA_050122775.1 Deltaproteobacteria bacterium | reverse complement strand
GAACATGAGACTCTGCGGATCGTGTCATGCAAGCAGATCATGGAGGATGAAACATGGTCATAGGCGTGCCCAAAGAAATCAAAGACGACGAGTATCGAGTGGCTATGATGCCCGGAGGGGTCCGGCAGATCGCAGAGGCTGGACACAAGGTCCTCGTGCAGTCTGGGGCTGGAGTAGAAAGCGGGTTCGGTGACAATGAATACAAGAAAGCCGGGGCTCAGCTGGTTCCCAAGGCCGCTGATGCGTGGAATGCGGAGCTGGTTGTCAAGGTGAAGGAGCCGCAGCCCTCGGAATATGAATTCATGCATTCCGGCTTGACCTTGTTCACCTTCCTTCATTTAGCTGCTGAAAAAGAACTGACACTGGAGATGCTGAAGCGTAACGTCATCGGGATCGCTTATGAGACGGTGGAATGCCTGGATGGCACCTTGCCCTTGCTCATGCCGATGAGTGAAGTGGCCGGGCGCATGTCAGTTCAAGTGGGAGCGCAATTGCTGGAGAAGACACATGGTGGACGGGGAAAACTGCTGGGCGGTGTACCTGGTGTCCGTCCTGCAGATGTCAGCATCATCGGCGCAGGCGTGGTGGGGAGCAATGCGGCCCAGATCGCTCTGGGCATGGGTGCTCACGTGATGCTTTTAGATGTGGATGCAGTTCGAATCCGATTTTTGGACCAAGTCCTTCATGGTCGCCTTACCACCGTCCAGGCGAACCCGGTGAATATCGCTGAGGCTGTCAAGAGGGCTGATTTGCTTATCGGTGCTGTGCTTGTGAAGGGCGCGAGGGCCCCAAGGCTAGTAACGCGAACAATGGTGAAATCCATGGAAGCTGGGAGTGTAATCGTCGATGTTGCTATTGATCAGGGCGGCTGTGTTGAGACCACACGTCCTTGTACCCACTCGAATCCGGTACATGTCGTTGAAGGCGTCCTGCATTACGGTGTCACCAATATGCCCGGCGCTGTTCCTCGGACAAGCACATATGCGCTTTCAAACGCTACGCTCCCGTATGTCATGAAACTCGCGGAACAGGGCGTGACTGATGCAGTACGCAATGATCCAGCATTAGCAAAAGGCGTGAATATCTTCGGTGGCAAGGTCACCTACGAAGCTGTGGCAGAGGCCCTTGGGTTGGAATATGCGCCCCTTGAAACGATTCTCTGAGAGTAGAAGATGATCGATCTCGCAAAACGGTTTTTCGGCAAAGCGGTGAAGGAGGCTACGGCGGGTGGAAAGGAAGAGGTGGCGCATGACATCCGTGTGGCAACCTGTGCCCTCTTCCTGGAGTTGTGTCACATAGACGGCGAGTTCAGTGATTCAGAAAGAAACCGTGTCATCTCGATCTTGAAGAAGGATTATGGTTTGTCTGACAAAGATGCGGACGATCTTCTTGAAGCTTCTCATGAAGAACTGAAAGGAAGCATTGACCTGTGGCAGTTTACCAACATGATCAACCAGAATTATTCAATACAGGAAAAACTCCGGATCATTGAGACAATCTGGAGGATTGCATATACAGATGGCAACCTGGACAAACATGAGGACTATCTGCTTCACAAACTGGCCAACTTGTTACGTCTTAACCATAAACAACTCATTGAGGCGAAATTGAAGGCCAAAGGACCGCTGTCGGACGATTGAAACATCTGTAATAGAAAGAAAGGCGGTTTCGCATGAATACGTACCTTCAAGTTGTAACCACCACTCAGAATCGGGAAGATGCCAACAAGATCGCTAGACTATTGGTAGAAAAAAGGCTGGCAGCCTGTGTGCAGTTGTGCGGCCCTATTGAGAGCATTTACTGGTGGAAAGAAAACTTGGAGACCACCGCGGAATGGATTTGTTATATCAAGACGCACAGGAACCTGTATGACAAAGTTGAAGAAGCCATCAAAACGATTCACCCTTACGAAACCCCTGAGATCATTGCCCTGCCTATTGTTTCAGGAAGCCATGAATACTTGGAATGGATTGGGCATGAAACAAGGATGACGTGAGCATGTCTGAACTTGGACTGGGCAAAATATGACTGCCACGCATTTGGGCAGAGGGGTTCTGGTCTCGATACTTGGTGTTTTTAGCATCTGTCTTTACGGCTGTGTTGGTGCCCAGCGTGTTCCAAGTTGCCCGCAAGACATATGTGAGATCTTTCGGGAAAACAGGGGATGGTACAAGAGCGCCTATGCTTCTTACAGCAGGTGGGGCGTTCCCATTCCGGTGATGATGGCCATCATGTATCAAGAGTCTAGATACGAGGCTAAAGCCAAACCGCCTCGCACCACATGCCTCTGCATTTTCCCTGGGCCTCGGCCTTCCTCGGCGTACGGTTATTCACAGGCCTTGGATTCAACGTGGGAGAAATACAAACGCTCTACCGGCAACAGGGGCGCCGACAGAGACGATTTCGCTGATGCTATAGATTTCATTGGCTGGTACTGCAACGTCAGCCATAAACAATGCCAAATTGCCAAGGATGACACCTATAACTTATATTTGGCTTATCATGAAGGCCAAGGGGGCTTTCTTAGGAAGACATATAACAAGAAGGCATGGCTGCGCCGGGTTGCCGTCGAAGTCCAAAGAAGGGGGAACAGCTATGCAAAGCAACTCGCCTCGTGCGAAAGGGAATTTCGTGAACGCCGACGTTGCTGCATTTGGCCCTTTTAGCATCCCTCATGAGGGAGGTCTCTAGAAGTAGGCATGCCTGGATCACGTTTTTTATACTTGTTCTTATAAATACGTTTCGTTACAAATGGGGACGCATGGCTCTGATCGAGCTATTTTGATCATTTTGTGAAGCCTTCTTTTGGATGACAGGGCAAGTTGAATGATAATCATGGGACACCGCGGGGCTGCCGCTTTGGAGCCGGAGAACACCCTGCTTTCCATAGCTCGCGCGATCAAGATTGGCGTTGACGCTATAGAGATTGATGTGCGCTTGAGCAAAGACGGGGAGTTGGTCGTTATACACGACGAAACGGTGGATCGGACTACGAACGGAACAGGGCTGGTCAGGAGTTATGTTCTTCGTGATCTGAAAAAGTTGGATGCTGGCAAAGGTGAGACGATTCCCACGCTTCAAGAGGTCATGGACCTGAGTAGAGATAAAGTGAAAGTCGTGATAGAGTTAAAGGAAGAAGGGACAGAACGTATGGTTGTCGATCTGGTTAGGAAAAACGGGCTAGACGACAACGTCTACGTGATTTCCTTCTGGCACAGCATTGTGAAGCGAATAAAAAGCCTGCATAGCCATATCAAAACGGGGGTGCTCTTGGTGGGGTGTCCTGTTGACACATGTGTTGCAACCCGTGCTCTTGCAGAGGCACTGGTAATGAAATACAGTTTCGTAAACAAGGATTTTGTGGAAATGGCACACGGAGACGGACTCAAGGTCTTTGTGTGGAATATCGACGAACCACGTCTCTTGGGGCCCTATGTGGATATGGGCGTGGATGGTATCGGAAGCAACGATCCTCGGATACTGGTCGAGTCCGCTGGAACAAGACGTACAGATTAACCGGGTTGTGGAAAGCAGGCCGATCATACACAGTAGAAGCCATTTCAAAACCCCATCTAGCGCCCGATGGCTACGTTGAGAACCTCTTCAAAGTGCTCACATACTCCCATGTATGCTGCGCTTTTTCATCGGTTCTCGCCTTGCCACCGAACACCATCTGAGGTTTTGAAATAGCTGCTAGGGGTTTGGTAGTGTGAAGTAATTTGGTCCACTGAAAGGGATGAGCTATTCATGAAGCAGTTCTTCACGCAGTGTTTGCGCTGTAAAGGAGACGTTTCGATTCGTCGGTCATGACGCGCTGTTTACTTGTGCTGCGGGTCCTGCGGCGCAGAATTTCGTCTCGAACAATATCTGGAATGGATGGATGAGGCGCTTGAAGATGAAGTGGGTAATACGCGTTCTGATAGATTTTGAAATGGCTTCTAGGCGGCCCAAAGGCAAAGCTTGTTTAACAAGGAGAAGGTGCGATGAGAGTTTTCAGACAGTTGTTAGGCGTTTTGTTGGTTCTTCTTGTGGTTTCATCCTGTAGTACGGTTCCGGTGACCGGTAGAAAACAACTGAGCCTGGTCCCACGCTCCACCATCCTTCCGATGAGCTTTCAGCAGTACGATGAATTCTTGAAGTCCCATAAAATCAGTACCAATAAGGAGCAGACTCGACTGGTCAAAAAGGTTGGCAGCCGGATTCAAAAAGCGGTTGAAACGTATTTCGTACAGCGGAATATGTCTGATCAGTTGAAGGATTATGCCTGGGAGTTTAATCTCGTTGAAAGCAAAGAAGTGAATGCATGGTGTATGCCGGGCGGAAAAGTGGTTGTCTACACAGGGATTTTACCAGTAGCGGGAGATGAGAACGGACTTGCCGTCGTCATGGGCCATGAAATCGCCCATGCAATTGCCGAACATGGCAACGAGCGGATGAGTCAGGGATTGGCCGTGCAAATGGGGGGCGTGGCACTTTCAACGGCCTTGGCAGAAAAACCTGAGAAGACCCGAGAGCTTTGGATGACGGCTTTCGGCGTTGGGTCTCAATTCGGAGTGATGTTGCCATACAGCCGGCTTCATGAAAGCGAGGCCGACCATCTCGGGTTAATATTCATGGCCATGGCCGGCTACGATCCGAATCACGCTGTAGCGTTCTGGCAGCGCATGGCGCAAGGGAAAAAAGGACAAGCGCCTCCCGAGTTCATGAGCACCCATCCTGCCAGCGAAACGAGAATTCGAAAGATCAAGGAGCTGATACCCGAAGTGATGCCATACTATGAAGAAGCAACAAAGGGCTGATCAGGCACGCGAACGATAAAGCCAACGCAAACCCTTGAGGGCCTCCAAGGCGCTCTAGTTGGGGTGAACGCGAACTGAAAAAAGAGTGTGATGGGTGGTAGATACGCTTTCATCTTGGACAACCTCGCCATTGGAAACTATCAAGCTGCACTAGATCCTCCGCCCCCGATTTCAGCCCTCCTGAATGTTGCCACAGAAAGAGACCTTTCCCATACACCCTTTGTTTATCATAAGATTCCTATCATTGATATGCAGCCTATACCTGCGATACAGATGCAGGAGGCTGTTGTATGGCTCAAACGCCACATTGCCGCCCACAACATAATGGTTTGCTGCAACGCTGGAATCGGACGTTCAAGTTCTGTGGTTATCGCGTATCTTTGCTGCTGCTTGGGATACGGTTTTGGGGAAGCTGTTGAATTCGTAGCATTACGAAAACCTGACATTTCGATCCTTCCCAATCTTATCGAAACCATTAGGTCCGTACACATGTGACCTGGCTGGAAACCAAGAAGGATCAAGTGGCCATGGAGGGGTCTGCTCACGAAAAATCAAAGATAATCGTGACAACCGATGTGAATGGGACAACCACGCCCCACAACACATTTGCTGAACTTGTCAGAAGCGACGGTCTATTTGATCAAATGAAAATCCTGATGAAAGCCTATACTTCCGGCACTGCCACATTTTCGGCAGTACTTCCAAAAATGAAACGGCTGACCCAGGGCGTTGATCGGCTTCGCGTTGAGTCATATGCCCGCAATATGCCCTTGCATAAGGGTGTGAAGGAAACTTTTGACGCATTGATGCGTGCTCGTAATATAGACGCAAAATTGGCCCTTTCCACAACAGGGTTTGCCGGGCTAATGGCTTTGGTGAACAAACATCGTCACGGGTCGTTGTTTGGCGTGGCCGCATCCCCCGTACTCGTGCATCTGCTGAATTCGGATGAGAAAGCGTGTTTGATCAGAGCCGTCACAGACGAAAAAGACAAAATTCGCGTCATCGATGATCTCGCAACCTTGCACAGGCCAAACAAACAACTCATCTTTCACATTGGCGATACGATGGGAGACTTTTTTGCGATCAAACACGCGGCACAGCGGGGGGGTGTAGGTATAGCATTCAATCCCAACAAAGAACTGGAAATCAACATTTCCAGGCTTCCCAAAAGCCTCAAGCCGGGGATTCGTGAAATTGCTTTTCGAACCGACGAGGAACCCGATTACTGCAGGGTACTTGACATGATAAAAGAGGTGGTTTGGGAGAGGCTCAGGTTAGAGCTCTAAAAAATGAAAGCCAGAGCAATCAGGAGGTTCAGGATGAAGGCAAGTGAAGGACGCATTGGGCGAGTGTTTATTATTCGACTAGAGGATGGCGACAGGGTTCCGGAATGCATAGAAC
>JASFIH010000060.1:0-6280 GCA_050122775.1 Deltaproteobacteria bacterium | reverse complement strand
GTCCGCGCTGCCTACGATGCCGACCAAGTGGACCTTCATGCCAAGATCGTAGTTCGCATGGAGGGTCAACGGGTGGAGACAACCGTGGGGCGGGTGATCCTTCGAGAAGTCCTGCCTAATGAGACTATTCTGGACTTGTCTCATATTATGGTCTCGTCGGAGCAGGAAGCAAAGAACGCCCTGGCTGATCTGCAGGAGGGCAAAGACTTCGTTCAGTTGGCACATGCCATCTCAGAGAGCAGGGATCGTGACCAGGGTGGCAGCATGGGGTTGGTCCTGCGTGAGAAACTCGAAGACGTTTACGGAATCGGTCCCGCCGACATAGAGGCCCTCTTCCGTCTCAACGCTGGTGACCTTAGTGATGTCATCAAAGCCAACGGCAGCTATCACATATTCAAGGTATTGGAAAAGAGAAGAGAGCTTCCCTTTGAACTCATCAACAGGGTCATGGACAAGAGGGCCCTTAGTTCGCTGACAAACCACTGCTATCGCGTCCTAGGAGGTAAGGCCACGGTTATCCTTTCTGACCGGTTGAAGAACATCGGCTATCGATATGCGACCCAGGCAGGCGTGTCCATATGTGTCGACGACATGGTTATTCCAAAAAAGAAGTGGGATATCATCAAACAAGCCGAGAAACAGGTTGCCGAAATCAACGAGCAGTATGCTGATGGTTTGATTACCCGCGGGGAGAAGTACAACAAGGTGGTCGATATCTGGGCCAAGGCGACTACGTACGTTGCCAACGAGATGATGGAAGAAATGAGAATTGTTCCCCTTGAGGACAAGGAAGCCAAACCGAAGTTGGATGAGAAGGGGCGACCAACCGACAGCGAGAGCTTTAACCCTGTATACATGATGGCCGATTCAGGATCGAGGGGGAGCAAGGACCAAATGCGACAGCTTGCAGGGATGCGCGGTCTGATGGCCAAACCATCTGGTGAGATCATCGAAACCCCCATTACGGCCAACTTCCGGGAGGGGCTTACCGTCCTTCAATACTTCAGCTCCACACACGGCGCCCGGAAAGGTCTGGCAGACACAGCGCTTAAGACGGCAAACTCGGGGTATTTGACGCGCCGGCTTGTAGATGTTGCGCAAGACTGTGTGACCACCGAAGAGGATTGTGGCACCCTGACAGGCATTGAGGTCGAACCCCTGGTGGAGGGCGGCGAGATTATCCAGAAGGTTGGCGACCGTGTATTGGGACGTGTTGCCTTGGAGGATATCCGAGATCCTTACACAGATGAAATACTCGTCCATGCCAACGAAGAGATAGACGAGGAGAAAGTTGCCAAGATCGACAATGCCGGTTTGACGAAGGTCAAAATCCGTTCCGTGCTGACGTGCAAATGTCGAGATGGGGTATGCTGCAAATGTTACGGACGTGATTTGGCCTATGGCCAGCCAGTGGAAGTTGGCACCCCCATCGGGATATTGGCAGCCCAGTCTATAGGGGAGCCGGGCACGCAGCTGACGATGCGGACATTCCACATAGGCGGCACAGCCCGTCGGGCAGCAGAGCAGGCTGACTTCAGGGCTGTAAATGAGGGTCGTATCAAGTATGTTGGCATTAAGACGGTCGAGAATGCCAACGGCGAATTCGTGGTTATGAACCGGCAGGGCGGAGACTTTGCCGTTGTGGATGATCAAGATCGCGAACGAGAGCGATATCCGGTCATCTACGGGGCCCACTTCATGGTCAAAGACGGCGCCAGAGTCAAGCCTGGAGATCTGATTGTCACATGGGATCCGTACGCCACCCCCATTCTTACGGAAACTGCAGGTGTTGTGAAGTTTGGGGACATCCTGCCGGGAAAGACCATGCAGGAAAAGGTTGATCCCGTGACGGGCAAGGCAAGTCAGGTCGTCGTACAACACAAGGATGCAGATGTCCGCCCGCGCATTTCGATAAAAGACATCGAAGGCAAGACCGCCAAACTCCCTGCAGGGGCGAATGCGCGCTATTTTCTCCCGGTATCGGCGATCCTGATGGTATCCGAGGGGGATCAAGTTAACGCTGGCGATGTCATTGCCAAACTTCCAAGGGAGACCACCAAGACCAAGGATATCACAGGCGGTCTTCCCCGGGTGGCTGAGCTGTTTGAGTGTCGAAAACCTAAAGAGGCTGCTATTTTAAGTGAGATTGATGGATACGTGAGTATTTCCAAGGGAGCCAAGGGAAGACAGAAAATTACGGTAACCCCAGCAGACGTTGGTGACAAAAAGGAGTATCTGATTCCAAGGGGAAAACACGTGAGCGTGTTGGAGGGGGACTACCTCAAGGCAGGCGACCCGCTGATGGGGGGTTCGGCCAACCCGCATGATATCCTGAACATCAAAGGCGAGCGCGACTTGGCCCGCTACTTGGTGGACGAGGTCCAGGAGGTTTATCGTTTGCAGGGTGTTCGTATTAACGATAAGCATATTGAGGTGATCGTGCGCCAAATGTTGGAACGCGTGAAGATAGTAGATCCGGGGGATACAGATCTTATCCTGGAAGAGCACATAGAAAAGAGGCGTTTTGAAGAGGTTAACCGGGGAGTCATTGCAAAGGGCGGCGCCCCGGCAGTTGCCAAACCGTTACTTCTCGGCATTACGAAGGCGTCGCTCAGCACCGAGAGCTTTATCTCCGCAGCCTCGTTTCAGGAAACGACCAAAGTCCTCACAGAAGCAAGCATTGCGGGCAAAGTGGATCGCCTAAAGGGCTTGAAAGAAAACGTCATCATGGGTCGAATCATACCGGCCGGAACAGGGATGAACAAATATCGAGGGACCCGTATTGCATTGGAGTCTGAAGAGACGGAGGCAGCACCGGATCTCGTTGAGGACACAGGGCAAGGCGAGGTGGATGAAGCAGCGCAAGCCTAAGGAAATGGATAAAAAATAGTTGACAGAACAGGGTCTAGATGTTAGCAATGACAGTTTTTGTGCGTCCGACACGAAACCGTGCGGAACGCCCGTGCGGGGCGTGACGCGCATGAGACAATCACAGCAATGAGGTAGAATTCATGCCGACCATCAATCAGCTGGTACGAAAAGGTCGAGAGCGCGTGAGGAAAAAGTGCAACACCCCAGCGCTCAAGCAGTGTCCGCAAAAGCGGGGGGTATGCACACGCGTGTACACAACAACACCCAAGAAGCCGAATTCAGCGTTGAGAAAGGTAGCCAGGGTTCGTCTCACCAACGGTATTGAGGTAACCACCTATATCCCAGGCGTGGGGCATAATCTGCAGGAGCATTCGGTCGTGCTGGTTCGTGGCGGTAGGGTCAAGGATTTACCTGGTGTTCGCTACCACGTGGTCCGAGGAACACTCGATACGGTGGGGGTTCAGGACCGAAAACAGGGACGATCGAGGTATGGTGCCAAGAGACCTAAGTGAGTGAGATCGTGTGTGGGAAGATGCAAATCACAGTGGCTGAGATTTTCGAACTCTGGGGTATAACCATCATAGGATAACGGAAAGGCAGGAGCTTCGCATGCCAAGAAAAGGAGAGGTCTCCAAACGACCGGCGATGCCGGACCCGAAGTATAAGAGTAAGTTGGTATCCAAGTTTATCAACTGTCTCATGAAGGACGGGAAGAAAAGCGTGGCAGAATCGATCTTGTACGATGCCTTTGGTATTATTGAGGGCAAAACCAAGGAGTCACCGTTGAAGGTTTTTGAAAAGGCTATGGACAACGTCAAACCCCGCATTGAAGTTAAATCGCGCCGGGTGGGTGGCTCGACTTATCAGGTCCCCGTGGAGGTCCGAGCAACCCGGCAGGCCACCCTCGGCATCAGATGGCTGATTTCCTTTGCCCGAAAGCGTACGGAAAAAAGCATGTCAGAGAAGCTGGCTGCCGAGTTAATAGATGCCGCCAATCAGCGGGGGTCAACCATGAAAAAGAGAGAGGACACACATAGAATGGCCGAGGCCAACAAGGCCTTTGCTCACTATAGATGGTAAACAATGCCAAGATTAGTTCCCTTACATAAGGCCAGAAACATAGGCATTGCCGCGCATATTGACGCTGGCAAGACGACGACCACCGAAAGAATCTTGTATTATACGGGAGTGTCTCACAAGATGGGAGAGGTGGACCAGGGGTCTGCCGTGATGGACTGGATGGAGCAAGAGCAAGAGCGGGGCATTACGATCACCTCGGCTGCCACGACTTGTTTCTGGAAGGAGCATCGAATAAACATCATTGACACGCCCGGGCATGTCGACTTCACGGTAGAGGTGGAGAGGTGTTTCCGGGTCCTGGACGGCGTGATTGCGGTTTTCTGTGCCGTCGGTGGCGTTGAACCGCAGTCGGAAACAGTCTGGCGCCAAGCCGACCGTTACCGAGTACCGCGTATTGCCTTCGTCAACAAGATGGACAGAATGGGCGCTGACATGGACAACTGCGTGGAGATGATGCGCGGTATGCTCAAGGCAAACCCGCTTGTTCTCCAGGTCCCTGTCGGGCGTGAAGATGGTTTTGTCGGCATTGTTGACCTGATTTCGATGACCGCTCTACTTTACGACAGTGTCGACCTGGGCGTTAACTTCAAGGAAGCTGACATTCCTGTGTCACTTCAAGAGGAAGCAACAAGGCGACGCATCGAGCTTATAGAGTCCCTTGCGGATGTCGATGATTCCCTCATGGAAAACTACGTCGATGGGAAGCCGATTTCATCCGACCAGATTATAGCAGCTACCCGGAAGGCCACTCTATCGTTGAAACGGGTCCCCGTGCTGTGCGGAGCGGCTTTCAAGAATAAGGGGGTGCAACCCCTGTTGGATGCCGTTATCAGATATCTGCCGTCTCCGGCGGACATTCCGCCTGTTGAGGGCATTGACTTGAAGGGGGATCACGCCCTGCGGGCCGCGGATGACTCTGCCCCCTTTTCGGCCTTGGCTTTTAAACTCATGACGGACCCTTATGTAGGCCATTTGACTTTTCTGCGCATATACTCTGGTCACCTGAGATCCGGAGATACAGTGTTCAATGCAACCAAAGGAACGATGGAAAAGGTCGGCAGACTTGTCAAAATGCACGCCAACGAGCGGAAAGAAACGAGGGAGGTTTACGCGGGCGACATTGTTGGAGCAATCGGGCTTAGGAATACGACCACTGGGGACACACTCTGTGAGCCCAACAGCCCTATTCTTCTCGAATCGATGGACACCCCAATACCGGTGATATCAGTGGCCATTGAGCCAAGGACAAGGGATGATCAGGCAAGACTGGGTACCGGCCTTGCCAAGATCGCCATGGAGGATCCATCTTTTAACATTGCCTCTGACAGGGAGACTGGTCAGACGCTGATTTCAGGCATGGGAGAACTCCACCTGGACATCATTGTCGATCGTCTGCTGAGGGAATTTAGAGTCAATGCAGTGGTCGGTAAACCGCGGGTTGCTTACCGGGAGACTATTTCCCGTGGATCTGAGGGTGAAGGTAGATATGTGCGGCAGTCGGGTGGCCGCGGGCAATACGGCCACGTCAAACTTCGATTGGAGCCCATAGAACGAGGCCAGGGGGTCGTCTTTGAGAATAGAATCGTGGGCGGTTCCATTCCCAAGGAGTTTGTCGGTGCGGTTGAAAGGGGTGTTAGAGAAGCGGCTGCCGGTGGAATACTTGCCGGGTATGCCATGGTGGATATCAAGGTTACGGTGTTAGATGGATCATATCATGAGGTTGACTCTTCCGAGCGAGCATTCCATATTGCAGGGTCCATTGGATTTCGGTCTGCAGCCGAAAAGGCCAGTCCGTTGTTCCTGGAACCCTTTATGGTATTGGACGTGACGTCTCCGGAGGGTTTTCTTGGAGATGTCATAGCGGACTTGAACGGCCGACGTGCAAAGATCCGAGGCGTAGATAACCGCAACGGGGTCCGCATGGTCAACGCCCGGGTACCGTTAGCAGAGATGTTCGGCTATGCTACAGATCTGAGGTCTCTGACGCAAGGGCGGGCAACCTATACCATGCAGTTTTCTGGTTATGAACCGGTGCCGCAATCAATTGCCAGGACAATTGTGGAAAAGGGAATCTAGGGCTCTTGTTGGAATTGAATGGCGTAATCCTGTAAACTCAGGGAGGGCAAGGAGATGGCGAAGAAGAAGTTTGAGCGAGTGAAGCCGCATGTGAATGTGGGGACGATTGGGCACATTGATCATGGCAAGACGACATTGACGTCGGCGATCACGAAGCATTTGGCCAAGAAGGGGATGTCTGAGTACATACCGTTTGATGAGATAGACAAGGCGCCTGAGGAGAAGGAGCGTGGGATCACGATTGCCACTGCAC
>JASFIH010000059.1:0-6284 GCA_050122775.1 Deltaproteobacteria bacterium | reverse complement strand
GCTCCCGTCTTCTCTCATGGGTGCGCCAAAGTTCGAAGTCAGGAATCTGATCTACCTGTTGCCATACTTTCTGGCTGTCTGGGTCTTCCACCCAGTTTGGTCCCAAATACCGGTCAAAGAGCTCTCCCATGTCAGAAGAGATCCATGTCGGAATATGCACGCCATTGGTAACAGAACCTATAGGAATATCTTCCACCGGGTTCTTGGGCCAGATCTTCTTCCACATGTCTTGGGAAATTCTGCCATGCAGCTGACTCACGCCAGTGGCATGCGCGGATAGCCGTAAAGCCAGAACGGGCATGGAAAACGGCTCGTTATCGTTGGTTGGTTCTTGTCGACCGAAGCCCAAAAACACCTTAAATGCGATACCGAGGGATTGCACATAGTCACTGAAGTATGCATGCATCAGGTCGGGTGAAAACATGTCGTTTCCCGCAGGTACAGGAGTGTGGGTCGTAAAGGTGTTGGTAGCAATGACGAACTCCCTTGCAGCATCGAAGGAGAGGCCGTTCTCGCTTCTGAGAATTCTAATGCGCTCCAGGGCAGAAAAGGCTGAATGTCCTTCGTTCATGTGGTATACGGAGGCCTCTATGCCGAGAGCTCGAAGTGCTCGAAGGCCCCCTATGCCAAGGACAATCTCCTGTTTGAGCCGCATTTCCCAATCGCCCCCGTATAGTCTGGAAGTAATATAACGATGTTCGGGGGCATTCTCTTTTACATTCGTATCAAGCAAGTAAAGCGGCACCCGCCCCACCATAAGACGCCATATCTGGACCTTGGCCACATCGCCGCGGATGGGTGCTTCCACCATCACAGGCCGCCCGCTTTTGTCCTTCATAAGCTCGACTGGCATGATAGAAAAATCGTTTTGAGGATACGCTTCCTGCTGCCACCCGTCAGCGTTTAGGTACTGTTCAAAATAGCCTTCATGGTAAAAAAGACCAACACCGACAGTAGGAAGGTTTAAGTCGCTGGCGGATTTCAGGTAGTCCCCAGCGAGAACACCCAAACCTCCTGAGTAGATAGGCAAACACTCGGCCAAGCCGAACTCTGCTGAAAAATAGGCAACGCGAAAGTGCTTCACGTCCTGAGCTTCAGGGACTGGAGAGGGCTGAACAGAAAGGTACGTCTTGAGCTCCGCATGTAGGCGATCCATCTGGGCCAAGAAGCCTGCATCCGCTGCCAATTCCCTTAAGCGTTTCTGGTTGATAACTCGAAGCATATAGATGGGGTTGTGTTTGGAAGACTCCCACAGTTCAGCATCCATGCGCCTGAACAGGTTCCTAATGTCATGATGCCAGCTGAACCACAGATTATGTGCCAAGGCCTCCAGAGGCCTCAGGCGCTCAGGGAGCTCGGCAAGTACGTTGAACATGTAAATCGCCTTCATGAGCGGCTTTTTCCTTTGCACACAATGGCAAGTTTGGCTTTGAGCTCAGCCAGGTCAAAAGACTTGACCACATAGTGGTCGGCAGCAACCGATTTTACGTCTTCCCTGTAGGAATCGTACGCTGTGTTCAAAATAATCGGAAGATCTTGGTAGGCATTGCGTATTTCCTGCAGCAGGTCCAGTCCATCACAGTCTTCCATTCGGATGTCCAAAACCACAGCAGACGGCTGCTTCTTCGCAATAAGCCCCAAGACGTCCTCACACCTCCCAGTCGTGATGACTTCGTAACCCGCCTCTTCAAGCTCTTCCACGCAGAGCGTCCTGATGCTCTTTTCGTCATCGACAACCAATACCTTTTCCATAACGGCCCCCTCAAGTTCTCAAATAGAAGCGCTTTATCGCCAGACCTTATCTTTTCACAGTCCTCCCCTCGGCTTCTATCGATGTCCACTGGTTGCCAGGAGCACGCCCTCTATGAAGGGATCTATATCCCCATCGAGAACGCGATTCACGTCTCCTATCTCAAGATCAATTCGATGGTCTTTGACCATCTGATAAGGCTGCAACGTGTATGATCTAATCTGACTACCCCAGGCAATCTCTTCCTTTTTCTGGTAATCCGCCTGTTTGGCCTGTGCCTTCTTCTCTTCCTCGAGTTCGTACAATCTCGATTTCAACACCTTCAAGGCAATGGCTTTGTTGCGGTGCTGTGAAGACTCCTGTTGGCACTGCACTACGATACCGGTGGGCAGGTGGGTGATACGAATAGCAGAACTGGTCTTATTCACGTGTTGGCCGCCTGCCCCGCTTGAGCGATAGGTGTCGACGCGTAGATCTTTTTCCTCGATGTCTATGACAACCTCCTCATCCAGTTCCGGGGAAACGGCAACTGAGGCAAATGAAGTGTGTCGACGATTGCTTGCATCGAATGGGGACAAGCGCACAAGGCGGTGGATCCCGGTCTCACCCTTTAAATAGCCATATGCATACGGGCCGCTGGCAATGAAGGTGACGCCCTTGATGCCAGCCTCTTCACCGGGTTGGAAATCCACGACTGCCGTTTTGTAGTCTTTGCGTTCGCTCCACCGGACATACATGCGGAATAGCATTTCAGCCCAGTCCTGGGCCTCGGTTCCGCCTGCCCCAGCATTAATCGAGACAATCGCATTCTTGTCATCGTGCTCACCGCTCAGCATGCAGGCCAGAGTCATCTGGTCAAGGTTGTCCTCCAAGGCCTGGACTGTTGCCGAGACTTCCTGGACAGCCCCTTCATCATGCTCTTCTGTAGCCAAGCCCAAGAGCACACCAGCATCCTCCAGTTCACGGCGGAGTTTTTCCCAAGAACCGATGGTAGCGGAGAGGTTCGTCCTCTCCCTCAGAATCTCCTTTGTCTTTTCCGGAGAATCCCAAAAGTTTTTCTTGGATATGATCCCTTCAATCTCTTTAAGTCGTTTTTGTTTGTTATCTAAGTCAAAGATAACCCCTTAACTGTTGCAGTCTGTTTTCAAGAGATTGAATTCTACTTTCTAGTTCAAGTGACATAATACTGCCCCCTTAGCTGTGTGTTGTCTTACTCATCTGCCCGGGTGCCCCACGTGGAACCTGAAGCCATACCCTCTCAAGCTGTGCTCTTGCCACCCCCCTTGTGATCGTATCTCATAGCACCTGCGTTCTCAAGCCCTGAGGGTCGTCAAATCGCCTCACTCGGTCTTCCGTCTCCTCCAAAACCAAGTGACCCTGCGACCAATAGCATTGATATCTACTTGAGGGGTCGGGGAGTTTCTTGGAACGGCTTGACGAAAACCTTCAGTTTTCGCGGGACTTAGCTTTGGGGGAAGCCGCAGCCACCAAGGTGTAACGAAGGTGGAATGCGGAGGGGGAAAAGCATCCCCCAAGGGCTAAGTCACTGTGAAAACAAAGGTTGGAGACATGGGCGTGAAAAGAAATACCCCGACCTCTCATCTACTTAAAGTGGCGTGACGCCAAAAAGTCCTATCGGCGAAAACGTTTAGACCAGATAGCACCCACGCACATGAACAAGCCTATAAAAACGCACCCATGAACAAAAATGTCGCCATGGCGAGCATAAAAGCTCTGATAGTCCATCATGGGAAGCGTCCGCGTTCGCACTGCCTCCTCAAATAGGGAGGTTTCCTCCAACACCCTGCCGACCGGATCAACAAAGGCGCTGATACCTGTATTTGCTGCCCTTGCCACGGCCAAATGGTTTTCAACCGCTCTGAATACAACCATAGAAAGATGTTGATAAGGTGCGCTTGACCTGCCAAACCAGGCATCATTTGTGACGTTTATCAGCAGCTTGGCGCCGTTCCCGACCATTGAACGGGCCAGCTCCGGAAAGATCGCCTCAAAACAGATCAGGATTCCGACTTTTTCACCCTCCCATTGCAGGACCTGCCCTTCTTTGCCAGAGTCAAAATCACCTACAGCCTCTACTATCTTTCCCAGGAAAGGGAAGTAGCGCTTGAGAGGAACGTATTCACCATATGGCACAAGATGTATTTTATCATACTTGCCCACAACTTTGCCAGTCGGATCAACCAAATAAGCGCTATTGAAATAGCGCACTTGCTGACCTGTTTTTCGAAAGGATGGGCTGCCAAGAATGAAATAGACCCCAGAAGAACGAACAAGCTCCAGCGTTTCTCTGGTGAGGTCAATATCATGCAGAAAGTAGAACGGAAGCGCAGTCTCTGGCCATATGATAAGGTCCGGCTCAGCCTTCAGGGCTGCTGTGGACAAAGCGCCATAGCGCCGGAGCGTTTCATGCTGAAAAGAGGCAAGCCACTTCTGGGATTGGTCAATGTTTCCCTGGACAAAGGCAATTCTTCTTTTGCGCTGGCCCGCTGCGACTCTATCAACGCTCTCAACACGCCATGCGCCGTATACCAAACAAGCAGCCATCACCAAGGCAATGCCGGTGACAGGTTTCCAAGCAATGGTCCTGTTCCCTGACACGCTTTGCGAGGCTTCAAAGAGCACGCCATTGACGGCAAAAATGAGTGCTGACACCCCATATACTCCTAGCATATCTGAAATCTGGATCAGGTGCAACCGGCTATATTGTGAATGGCCAAGGTTTTCCCAGGGAAAGCCGGACAGGAGCAATGACTTCAGGTACTCCAAAACAACCCCGAAAATGGGAGCAGTCAAATAAAGAGGCAACGACCTTGCCCGGAGTTGACTGATGATGAGCGCAAAAACTCCAGAGTACAGACTCAGGTAAATAACCAGCAGCATAAGAATCCCAACGCATAGGGCCACTGGAAGCTGACCGTAGTGGTGAATAACTAATGCAATCCAATACATGAGTGTCGCATAATGCGCCAAGCCTGCAATGAACCCCAACCTGAAACATGCAAAAGGATCAGCACCCTTGATGGCATGGAAAAGCGGTATGAATGCTACCCAGGCAAGAATCCCCAAATCGACTCGGGGAAATGAAGCTGTCAGCAATAGACCCGTTGTCACCGCAAGCGCAATGCTGGAGTATCTCACCTTTCCCACCTGAAACCTCACAAGCAAGCCTTCAATATCCTTCACAATACCCCTGTGTAGGTAGCATCTTCTCAAACAGAACAAAAGGACAATTTCCCCGTAGGGCCTGCCTTTTTGTTGTGAGTCATTTCTGCGATGAAGGTGTAGAACCGGATGCAGATATGAATCGTGCTTGTTGCCCCATGTTGTCTCAAAAAGCACTCAAAGACGACGTGTTGAACAGCCCTTTGCATGTCTTGCTGGTATCAATTGACCCAACAGGTCCTTGACAGTCTGTGTGCCTTTGTCTATTATGCGACACCAGAATCGACACATCACATCAATCTTGAGCCTTTAACACCGTTGTGAAGAACGCGTCCTGGCGCTTTGAATGGCACACAGCTCATTGGTTTGAAGCGGAAGCTCAAACATTCCAAGCGATCCTCTGCGGTTTGACCTGGTTACGTGATCGAAGTCAGCAGGGTTTGAAAGAATCTCAGATTCCCTCATGATGAAGCCCATTGCCCCTCAATTGCTCGCGACAATAGGTGTTGCGAGGCACCTCCCCACACTGCCCCATGTCCTTTTGAAGTTAATCGAGGCCTGCAACAGGCACCCAAGCACGACGAGGGAGATATTTCAGATTATTAGCAGCGATCCTTCCTTGAGTGCAGGCCTCATGAAGCTGGTCAATTCTGTTTACGATGGTCCACCCACGAGAATAACCAGTATTGAACAGGCATTACTGGTTGTGGGCAAGAATTCAGTCAAAAACCTGGCCATTAGCGCATCAGTGCATCAGGTGTTTAACCATCTGGAAGATACATCTGTAGTCTCCCATTTGAAGCAGTTTTGGTGGCACTCCTTGACGTGTGCTACCTTGGCAAAGCTGATTGCCGAAAAGGTTGCCTATTCGTCTCCCGACGAGGCATATTTATCGGGACTTCTTCACGATATTGGGAAGTTGACTTTGGGAATGCATTTTGAGCGAAACGAGCATGCTGAAAAACAGCCCCCATACGCAGGCAACCCGGATTGGCTGGGAAGATGCGAAAAGCAGATGGGTGCCACCCACGCACAAGTGGGAGCCTGGATGGTTCAGCAGTGGAAATTACAGTCGTTCATGGCAGATGCGGTACTGTATCACCACGAACCCGTGCATAGGATCGTAGATGCCCTTCCGCTGGTAAAAATTGTATTTGTAGCCAATGCCCTCTGCCAAAAGGGTGGCAAGGAAAGTGATGTCAAGTTCAAGACAGCAGAAGAAGTCTTTGGGTTTGCCTGGGGTGACGTTGAACAACTGATGTTATCCGCAGAGGAAAAGGTCAGGCGGGTGGCAACCTCTCTGGACATAGCCCCCGAGCTTCCGGGGGCTTCAGATGAGATGGTCTCTAAG